>NZ_JBZQEK010000138.1:0-57259 GCF_058719085.1 Candidatus Benthicola sp. | reverse complement strand
TCCGAGCCGTCGCGGATCTCGCCGGCCGCGTGCTCACGCGGGAGCGCCGCACGGGAGTCGACGTGCTTCCGGCAGGCGGGGAAGGCGTGCCCGCGCCGGCTCCGGGAGATCACCGGTGACCTTCGATCGATCGCGACCGCCCCGGCCCGCGGCTGCCTCCCCTCTGCCCGAGCACGCCCGGGTCCGCGGGGATCTCCCGAACGGAGTGGACCTCACGTACGTGCGTCGGGACACCCTGCCCGGAGTCATGCTGGCCCTGGCACTGCCCGCGGGGTCCGCATCGGTCGGGGTGGATCGCGCCGGTCTCGCGTCGTTGGTGGCGAAGGTGATCCCCGAGGGCGCCGGCGGACGCGACTCGCGGGAGATGGCCGAGTGGATCGATCGGCTCGGGGCGCAGCTCACGGTATCGGTCGGGTATGACTCGATGGTCTTCCGTCTTCACGCCCTGACGGAGACGCTCGAACCGGCGCTGGATGTCCTGGCTGCCGCCGTCCTGGCCCCCGACTTCCCGGAATCCGAGGTGGACCGCTGCCGGGCCGAGCGCCTCGACGCGATTCGACGGGCGAGGGACGAACCGTCGGACGTTTCGACCGACCTGCTCGCGGAGGTGCTGTTCGGCGACCATCCGTACGGTCGCCTGCCACGCGGCCGACGGAGCACGGTGGACGGTCTCGGACGAGCGGACCTGGTGACCTTTCACGCCGACCGTTTCGACCCGCGTTCTGCGACGCTGGTGGCGAGCGGTCGGGTGCCGCACGACTTCGAGGAGCGGGTGGCGGACCGGTTCGGATCGTGGTCCGGCGTCGGGGGCGAAAGCGTGCTGCCCGGGGACGTCGAGGGTGGCGATTCGGCGCGCATCGTGCTGGTGGACCGGCCCGGCAGCCGCCAGTCGGAGATCCGGATCGGGGGAATCGGTCTCCGGAGAGGCGACCCGGAAGAGGCTGCATTGCGGGTGGCCAACGCGATCCTCGGCGGCCTGTTCAACTCGCGTCTCAACCTGAATCTGCGGGAAGACAAGGGGTGGACCTACGGAGCGCGCTCGAGCCTTTCTCTGCGGAGGGCCCGAGGACCGATCGTTCTGAGCGCGGCGGTGGAGACGAGTATGACGGCGGCGGCCGTCCGCGAAATGCTCCGCGAGGCCGCGCGGATGGGCGATGCGCGGCCTTCCGCCGAGGAGATGCGGACCGCCGCAGGAGCGCTCACCCGATCGCTGCCGCTGCGCTTCGAGACCAGCGCCCAGATCGTGGGGCGCATCGTGGAGGAGAGAGTCTACGGACTGCCTTCCGACTACTGGCGTCGGTTTTCGGCGACGATCGAGGCCGTGACGCCGGAGCAGGTGCGAGACGTTTCATCTCGACTGTTGAATCCGGAGGCTTTTGCGGTGGTGGTCGTCGGCGACGCCGGGGTCGTACGTTCGGATCTGGAGTCGGTGGGCACGGTTCAGCTCCGCTCGGCACCTTGAGTTTCGGGGTGTTTTCGGTTATTTTTGGCTTGAATCCACGGTGATCGATTGAACGAATCAGGGTCGGACCGGGGGGCCGCGGCGCTGCGGAGGAGTCGTTCCGTGTTCCGCGGCCGCGTTCTCGATGTTCGGGAGGACACCGTGCGATTGCCCAACGGCAGCGAGGCGGTCCTCGAGGTCGTTCGGCACCGGGGCGCGGCCGCCGTGTTGCCCGTGTACCGTGCGGATGAGTGTCCTTCGGGAACCGGTCCGGACGTCGTATTGTTGAAGCAGTACCGATACGCGGCAGGTTCCACGCTCTGGGAGGTTCCGGCAGGCAAGCTGGATGACGGAGAGTCCCCGGAGCGTTGCGCGAGACGGGAGCTGGAGGAAGAGGCGGGAGTCGCGGCGGATCGGCTGATTCCGCTGATGCCGCTGCTGACCACGCCGGGCTTCTCGGACGAACGGGTCTACCTGTTCCTGGCCACCGGGCTCCGGGATGGCTTGCAGGAACTGGAGGAGCACGAGGTCATCGAGTGCCACCGCATGGCTCTCGCCACGGCGGTCTCGATGGTCGAGTCGGGCGAGATCGTGGACGCGAAGACGGTCTGCCTCGTGCTGATGGCGGCTCTCTCGCCGGAGTTGTGGCGCGACTGAAGGCGCGATGCGCCCGGAGGTCCCGCGCCGGCTCCGGCCGCAACAATCGAGTCGCGGCGGGTGTCAGAAGGACAGGGGAAAAGATCAGGGCCCGGTGATGACTGCGCCGGGAGATTCATAGAGAAGCGACAGACGATGGTGGAGTGGCCCGGCGGTGCTTTCGGGACCGTCCAGCGGTCGCTTCCGGGCGGAAGACCGGGGAATGCGGGAGGACACCATGATCAAGGCGAACCGATCCGTGGAGCTCGATAGATCTTCGTCGCGCGTCGAAAAGCGCGTCGTCCGCTCGGACCTGAGGGACATGGATGATGCGGCGCTGGTGGCCGAGTATCTCGGAGGCCGGCGGCACGCGTTCCACGAGCTCGCCGAGCGATACCACACGCGTCTCCTGAACTTCATCTATCGGACGATCGGAGACCGGGATCGGGCGGAGGACCTGGTCCAGGAGACCTTCGTGCGCGTGTACCGGCACCTTCACCGGTTCGATCCGACCAAGAAGTTCTCGACGTGGATCTATACGATCGCCAGCAACCTGGCCAAGAACGAGCTCAGAAACCGTTCCCGGAACCCGCTCGTGCTCTTCCAGGCGATCAAGAAGCACTGGGAGGCCGATCATCGGCCGCTGCAGTGGGAGGACAGCTCCTATTCGCCGGATGACCTGTTCCGGAAGCGCCATCTCAGGGAGCAGGTCGAGAAGGCGGTCACCGAGCTGCCGGAGCATCATCGGGTCGTGTTCGTGCTGCGCGAGATGGAAGGGAAGACGTACGAGGAAATCTCGGAGATCACCGGTGTCACCCTCGGGACGGTCAAGTCGAGGTTGAACCGGGCGCGCAACAAGTTCGCCCAGATCATAGGGCCGATGCTCGAGTAGGCGGGCCGTTCGGCATCCAACTCCAGCGCACGGCACAGAGGCGGCTCACGGGCCGCCTCTGTCGCATCCGGGAACCCCGCTTCGAATCCCGGGAACAACCCTTCCTCAGGCGCGTAGTAATCGCACGCTGGAGGCAATCGACCCGATCGGGTCGATGGGCGAAATCACAACGCAGCCGGGCGTTCAAGTATGTCGTGCGACGAGTTCATCGAAGCCTACACGGACTTCCGGGACGGTCTCCTGGATGTCGAAGCGCGGGAGCGGGCCGAGGCACACCTCGCGGCCTGCCCGTGCTGCACCCGTTACCACCGGGTCATGCAGCGCGGTCTCGATCTCCTCACCAGCATCCCGCCCGCCCAGAGCTCCGAAGACTTCATGCCGAGACTCCGTCACCGCCTCTACAACGTCGATTGTGGCGTCACGGAGGGCCGGCGGAGCTTCGGGGGAAGCGCAGCCCTGGTGGGCGTGGCGGCCGTCGGGCTGCTGGCTCTCTTCTGGCTTCCCTTCGCCGCCACGGTTCCTCTCGAGATGGAGTTGCCCGCGGTTTCGGCGCAGTACCCGCCCCCGGGCAGCGAGGACGTTCCGTCGCTCTTCCGCAGCGGTCCGTTCGTGAGTACCCTCCTCGTCGAAGAGCAATCGAATCGCGATGGATATCTCGCGGAGTACGAGTGGCCGCCTCGTCCACAACCCACGTCGGTAGCCATAGAAGCTTCCTACCTCAGGTCGGAGCCCGCGCTCTTCAGCCGCTGAGCCGCCCCATGTGTCTCTCTGAAAGCCCGCGGCGGGGGATCTCTTGAGTCTCGCAGCGGATCGCCGTCTGAGCGCGCTGGTGGACCGGGGCGAGGTGGAGGGCGTGTTCTTCTTCCACGGGGACGCGGAGCGACTGCGAGACGACGCGGCCCGGCTTCTCCTCGACGCGGCCGTCGAACCAGCCACCCGCGACTTCAACCTGGATGTGTACCGGGCCTCCGACGTCAGCCCGGAGACCCTCGCCGCCTCTCTCGCTATGCCGCCGGTGATGGCGCCGCGTCGCGTGGTCGGCGTCTTCGGCGCAGAGCGGCTGACGCCGACGGGCTGCGGCGTCGTCGAGGAAGTGCTGGAGCGGACGCCGCCCGATCTCACCCTCGTCGTCACCGCCTCCATCCCGAAGGGTTCTCGAAAGGCCTTCTATCGGAAGATGAAGAAGGGGGCCGTATCCCTGGAGTGGACCGCTCCCCGGGACGCAGAGATCCCGGGGTGGCTCATCGAGAGAGCCTCCGAGAAGCATGGGCTGACGATCGACGGACGGGCGGCGGAGGCGCTGGCTGCGGCAGTGGGGGCCGACCTGGGGGTTCTCGAGGCGGAGCTGGAGAAGCTCGCTTCCACGGGTGACGGCGGGACGATCACCGTAGAGCAGATCGCGGAGCTCGTGCCCAACGTGCGGCCCGTGAACCGGTGGGCATGGCTCGATGCGGTGGGCGGCCGGGACTACCGCGGGGCTCTGGCGGATCTTCCGGCTCTTCTTGCGGCGCCGGATTCCAACGCCGTGGGCCTGATCAACGCTATGACCGACCATCACCTGCTCCTCGGCCTGGCGGTCGAGGGGGGCGCCAGCCTCGTGGAGCGGACCCTCGTCGAAGTCGGCAAGCCGTACCTGAAGTTCAAGGTCCGCAGCTTCGTCGCGCAGGCACGCCGGTGGACCGGCGAGGAAGTCGATTCCGCCCTCCGGTTGCTCCGGCGGGCCGACGCTCGCGCGAAGACCACGGGAGGCAGGGACCAGGCCGTGCTCGAGGAACTGCTTCTCGGGCTCCAGACCGCTCGAGTGGCCGGGGTTCCGTGAGCGCCCGGGCGAGATTCAGCGCCGGGCAGCGGCGGCGCGCCCCGGCTTCGTGGCGTGTGGCTGCGGCGGTCCCGCTGCTCGCCGCGCTCGCTTCGGCGCCACCCGTTCACGCGCAATCCGGCGCCCTCCTCGACTCGGCCGAACAGGCGGCAGACCTCGGGAGAGTGGACGAGGCACGGGAGTTCCTCGATCGGTGGTTCGCCTCCTCCGAAGCGGCGGAACGCGAGGCCGACGTGGAGAGGGCACGCTTCCTGAGAGCCCGGCTCACGAGAGACCTGGACTCGGCGCGCGTGGACTATCTCTGGGTCGCGGTGCGAGGCGATGAGCGGTTCGGGGCCGCCGCCCGGCTCCGACTCGCTCAGCTCTACGTGGCCGAGGGCAGACCGGATCGCGCAGAGGAGAACCTCGAGCGGATGCGGGTCGACTATCCCGGAAGTCCGCTGACGTTCGAGTCCTGGTTGTGGACCGGCAACGCCAGGTGGGCGGCCGGTGATCGTGCCGGCGCTTGCGCCGCGTGGGAGCGGGCCGCCTCCGTTTCTTCCGGTCCGGGGGACGAATCGGGCCGGGCGCTCGTCCGATCCGCTCTCGAAGATTGCCGCGGGGCTGCCGGCGATCATGGCGGGGCGGAGTTCTTCTCCGTGCAGTTGGGGGCGTTCAGCTCCCGGGAGACGGCGGAAGAGCTGAGGAACCGGGTCGTCGCGTCGGGGCAGGCGGCGCGCGTACTCACGCCGGACGAGGCCGGTGGGCTGTACCGGGTCCGTTCCGGACGTTTTCAGGGCCGGGAGGAAGCGGCCCGCCATGCCGTCCGTCTGGCCGAAGAGGGGTTCGAGTCCATCGTGGTGCCGGAGGAGCGATGAGCCGGGCTGCGACGAACACTCCGCTCATCCAGCAGTACCTGGACATCAAGTCGCGTCACCCGGACTCGATCCTGTTCTTCCGGGTCGGAGACTTCTACGAGATGTTCTTCGAGGATGCCGAGGAGGGAAGTCGGCTCCTCGGGATCACCCTGACCTCCCGCAACAACGGCGGCTCGGGTGACGTTCCGCTGGCCGGAGTGCCGGCGAAGGCGATCGATGAGTACCTCCCCAAGCTGGTGCGGCAGGGTCGGCGCGTGGCGATCTGCGAGCAGGTCGAAGACGCATCCGAGGCGGACGGCATCGTGCGCAGGGAGGTCACGGAGATCGTCACACCCGGGGCCACGCTGGAGGATTCCCTGCTCAGCGCGGGGCGAAACAACTTCGTCGCGGCGATCGCCGGCGAGTCGATGCTGGCCATCGCCACGGCCGACCTGTCGACCGGAGAAGTGGAGGTCCGGGAGTGCGCCCCCGCGGCGCTGGCCGACGAGCTGACGAGGCTGGAGCCCGCGGAGGTGGTCACGGCGACCGGCACCGGCGAGCCGTCGAGCGGTCCGTGGATCGTGACGGAGCGGGAACCATGGCGATTCTCCACGGACGTGGCCTCGGAAGTCGTGAAGAGAGTCTACCGCGTACGCGACGTCGCCGGCTTCGGGCTCGACGGCGAAGAGGCCGGACACATGCTGAGCGCGGTGGGTGCGGTGCTCGGCTACCTGGAGGAAGTTCGGCCCGGCGGAACGGGTCATCTCAAGGTCCCTCGAGTGGAGCGTTCGGGTCATCACCTGCACCTCGACGAGATGACGCGCCGCAACCTCGAGGTGGTGGAGTCGATCCGCGGTGACGGGGGGTCGACCCTTCTCCAGGTGCTCGACCGGACTCGAACGCCGATGGGACGCCGGATGCTGCGTCGGCGTCTGCTGGCGCCCCTGGTGGATCTCGCCGAGATCGAAACGAGACTGGAAGCGGTCGACGAGCTTCACACATCTGCCGGGGACCGGCAGGCCATCCGGGAGGCGCTGAAGGACGTTCAGGACCTCGAGCGGCTGGCGGCCAAGATCGCCACCGGTCGGATCAACCCGCGTGAGCTGCTGGCCCTCGCGCGTTCGCTGCGTGTGCTTCCCCGCATCGTGGAGGCGATCGGGGAGCCCGGGGCGGTCCGCCTGCGTGACCTTCTCCAGGAATTCGACCTGCTGGACGATGTTCGGCAGGCGATCGAGACGGCGGTCCATCCCGAGGCTCCCTCTCTCCTTTCGGCGGGAGGCGTGATTCGCGCTGGCTACTCCGAGGAGCTGGACGAGCTTCGCGAGCTGCGGGATGGGGCGGTGACCTGGGTGGCCGGGCTCCAGCAGAGCGAGCGGGAGGCGACGGGGATCGAAAGCCTCAAGATCGGCTACAACAAGGTCTTCGGCTACTACATCGAGATCACCCGTGCGAACCTGGCCAGGGTACCCGAGCACTATATCCGTAAGCAGACGCTGACCAACGCCGAACGGTACGTCACCCCGGAGCTGAAGGAAGGCGAGGAACGGATCCTCGAGGCCGAGACGGGGATCGAGGCACTCGAAGCCCGGCTGTTCACGGAGCTTCGGGAGTCCCTCTTGTCCGCTACGGGGCGCCTGCAGGCCACGGCCGAGCGCGTGGCGGAGCTGGACGTGCACGCGGCGCTCGCCGAAGTGGCGGAACGGAACGGATATGCGAGGCCGCAGGTGCATGCCGGCTTCGGCTTCGACATTCGCGCGGGACGCCACCCGGTCGTCGAGGAGATGATCGCGCGGGAGGATTTCATCCCGAACGACCTGACGCTGGATCGGGATGCGTTCGCGATGATCCTCACGGGGCCGAACATGGCCGGCAAGTCCACCGTGCTGCGCCAGGTCGGCCTCATCGCGCTGATGGCCCAGAGCGGTTCGTTCGTGCCGGCGGATTCCGCCGCGCTCGGAGTGTGTGATCGGATCTTCACCCGGGTCGGCGCGAGCGACAGCCTCGCCCGGGGCCAGAGCACCTTCATGGTGGAGATGACCGAGACGGCCGCGATCCTCAGCGGGGCCACCGAGCGCAGCCTGATCCTGCTGGACGAGATCGGCCGGGGCACCTCGACCTACGACGGGGTGGCCATCGCCTGGGCGGTGACGGAGTACATCCACGACCGCGTCGGGGCGCGGACGATCTTCGCCACCCACTACCACGAGCTGGTCGAGCTCGCGGACCAGCTGGACGGCGTGACTGCGTGGAACGTGGCGGTGCGGGAGACGGGAGAAGACATCGTGTTCCTGCGCCGTCTCGAACCCGGAGGCTGCGATCGGTCGTACGGCGTGCACGTGGCCCGACTGGCCGGAGTCCCACGCGAGGTGATCGACCGCGCATTCACGGTTCTCCACGAGCTGGAGGACGGGCCCGGCGGAGGAACGCGACTCAGCCATCTCGGGGACAGGGAGCGCGGACAGCTGACGCTGTTCGACCTTCGGCCGTCGAGGGTCCGGGAGCGACTGTCGGAGCTGGACCCCGACCGCATGACCCCCATGCAGGCTCTCCTCGCCCTCGAGGAGCTTCGTCGTCTGGCGGCCGAAGAGGACGGCTCGTGAAGAGGCCCGATGGTGCGGTCCGGCTCTCCATGTCGCGCTGCGGCCTGGGCGCGGCGGGCATCGTCGTTGCGGCATCGCTCGCGGCCTGCGCCGACACGGTCAATCCGACCGCGGGCGGGCTGAAGCTCGGGGTTCAGAACGCTCCTCTCAGGCCGCCGGTGCGGATCGACTCGGCCCAGGTCTTCGAGTATCCCCGTACCGCCTGGTCCCATGGGGCCAGCGGGACTACGGTGCTCAAGATCCTCATCTCGGAGACCGGCGCCGTCGATTCCGCGTTCGTGCTCGAGTCGAGCGGCGACCCGGCGCTCGATTCGGCAGCGATCGCCAACTCGCGACGACTGGAGTGGGAGCCGGCCCGCCGCGGAGGTCGTCCCATCCCGATCTGGGGTCGACTGCCTGTCATCTACCCGCGACCGGAGGACCGTCCCGATGAGCCATAGGGCGCACCCGAAACCGTACGACGACGTGCTCGCGACGATCGGCTGGACACCCCTGATCCGCCTGAACCGGGTCGTCGATGGGGCCCGCACACCGGTGTTCGTGAAGGCCGAGTCGTTCAACCCCGGAGGCTCCGTGAAGGATCGAATCGGGGTCGCCCTGATCGAGGCGGCGGAGGAGGCCGGTCGGCTCGAGACGGGTGGGACGATCGTCGAGGGCACCTCCGGGAACACGGGGATCGGGCTCGCGGTGGCCGCGGCGGTCAAGGGCTATCGCTGCGTGTTCACGATTCCGGACAAGATGAGCGAGGAGAAGATCCGGCTGCTTCGGGCCTTCGGAGCCGAAGTGATCGTCACGCCGACGGTGGAGCCGGACCACCCGGAGTACTACGGGACGGTGGCCCGCCGGATCGCGGACGAGACGCCGGGGGCGTTCTTCGTCGATCAGTTCTACAACCCCGAGAACCCGGCCGCGCACTACCGTACCACCGGCCCCGAGATCTGGGAGCAGACCGACGGTCGGATCACCCATTTCGTGGCCTCCCCCGGCACCGGCGGCACGATCAGCGGAGCCGCCCGGTACCTCAAGGAGCAGAAGCCCTCCGTTCGGGTGATTGCCGGGGACCCGAGGGGATCGGTCTTCGCGGGCTACGCGGAAACGGGAGCGGTCGGGGAGGGAGACGCCTACAAGGTCGAGGGAATCGGGAACGACAAGCTGCCTGCGACGCTGCAGTTCGAATGGATCGACGAGTTCCGGACGGTCGACGATCGCACGGCCTTTCAGATGGCTCGCCGGATCACGCGCGAAGAAGGCCTGTTCGTGGGCGGATCCACCGGGCTGATCGTGCACGTGGCGGTGGAGGTGGCCCGCGAGGTGGATGACCCGGATGGCTGCGTCGTGGCCATCCTGTGTGACACCGGAGAACGGTACCTTTCGAAGGTGTTCAACGACGAGTGGCTGGAAGCGAACGGTCTGGGCGACCTGGTGGATGATGCGACCGCGAGAGCCGGAGCGCCTGCGGGGTCCACGGGTGAGTGACGCGATGAAGGTGGCCGTGGTGCTCGGGGGAACGAGCGAGGAGCGAGACGTTTCGCTCGCCACCGGACGCGCCGTGGTGGCCGCGCTGCGCGAGAAGGGCCACGAGGTCGTGGCCGTCGACCCGGCGCACGGCGTGGTTCCTCGAGAAGAGGAAGCGCGGATGTTCGGCGGCGCGGTCGGAGTGGATCCGCCGAGCGTGGACGCGCTGGCGGCGCTGGGCGGTTCGGCCGTGGGAGCGGCGCTCGCCGAGTTGCCCGCAGTGCGCCGCGCGGACGTCGTGTTTCTCGCTCTTCATGGCGAATTCGGAGAGGACGGAACGGTGCAGGGGCTCCTCGACCTGGCCGGCGTGCCGTACACGGGCAGCGGGTGCCTCGGGAGCGCCGTGGCCTTCGATAAGAGAATCTCCAAGGAGCTGTTCGAGCACGAGGGAGTGCCGACCCCCCGCTGGGCGGCGGAATCGGCCACGGCGGAGGAGATTCTGGCGACCGTGGAGCTTCCCCTCGTGGTGAAGCCCTCCTCCGGCGGGAGCACGGTCGGGCTCTCGATCGTGCGCCGGGCCGAGGAGCTGTCGGCAGCCCTCGATCTCGCGCTCCGGTACGATGACGACGCTCTGTGCGAAGCGTTCATTCCCGGCCGGGAGCTCACGGTGGCCGTCCTGGACGGAGAGCCCCTCCCGCCGGTCGAGATCATCCCGAGCCACGAGATCTATGACTACGAGTGCAAGTACTCCCCGGGACTGTCCCGGTACGAGACGCCGGCGGACCTGTCCGTGACCGAGACGGAGCAGATCCAGGAGCTGGCGGTGAAGGCGTACCGGGCCCTCCGGCAGGCCTCGTACAGCCGGGTCGACTTCCGCCTCTCGGAGGACGGAACGTTCTGGTGTCTGGAGGCCAACAGCCTGCCCGGGCTCACCTCCACCAGCCTGGTCCCGAAGGCCGCGGCGGCGGCCGGAATCCCGTTTCCGGATCTGTGTGACCGAATCGCGAAGTCCGCCGTCCGACGGGCGCGCGGCCGCCGGGACGCGGGCTGATGGGGTTTGCCGACCGGAGGTACGACGCGCGTCGGTCCGGAGGCTACGGGGACGGTGGATATGGATACGGAGGGGGCGGTGGCCTGTTCGGGTACGGTCTGACCCCCTGGGTCAAGCGTCTCCTGGCAGCCAACGTCGCGGTCTTCCTCGCGATCAACCTGCTCGGCCTGGTCTCCTTCGGGGGTGCCGTCGAGATGCTGGGCTTCTCGACCCCGGACCTCCTGCGCCACCCGTGGTCCCCGATCACCTACATGTTCCTCCATGCACCGGGGTTCGGGCACATCTTCTTCAACATGCTGATCCTGTTCTTCTTCGGCCCGCCGCTCGAGCGAGCGTGGGGCGGCCGGGAGTTCCTGAAGTTCTACCTCATCTGCGGGGTGGGCGCGGCCCTGACGTCGGTGCTGCTCTACCGCTGGATCGGTCCCGTCTCGGTGATCGGGGCGTCGGGGGCGCTGATGGGCGTCATGGTGGCCTTCGCTCTCCGGTGGCCGGACGCGCGCGTCCTCGTATGGTTCGTCCTTCCGGTCAAGGTCAAGTACCTCGTGGCCGTGATGATCGGCTTGGATCTCCTGGCCACCCGGTCGGCCATGGGCGGTACGGTCGGGGGCGGAGTGGCGACGTGGGCCCATCTCGGCGGTGCGGCCACGGCCTGGATCTACCTGCGATACGGATCGCGCATCGTCGCGACGCTCCGCCGGGTCGACCCGCGCCGAAGGAAGATCAGCGTAGACCGCGGGCGACCCTCGAGCAGGCCGGAACGCCCGGACAGGCGGCCGCGGCGCGACCGGGGGCTGCAGGGGGACGCCCTGGACGAGGTCGACCGCATCCTGGACAAGATCCGGGAGTCGGGGATCGAGTCCCTGACGGCGGAGGAAAAGGCCTATCTGGACGACATGAGCCGTCGATATCGGGGCACGGAATGATGCGCCCGCGGCCCCTTTCCACGAGACACGGGGTTCTCTACTATGTGGCCCCCTGCTTCTTGGCCCTTCACACTCCGTAGGGGCCTTTGGAGGTGACCCCCGAAAGGAGGTGAGGTACGATGGGTACCGAGTACGGTTCCTCCGACATCAGAAACGTCGCGGTCCTCGGGCATGGCGGCAGCGGTAAGACGACGCTGGTCGATGCCATGTGCTTCATAGCGGGCTCCACCACCCGGCGCGGCTCGGTCGAGAACGGCACCGCGCATACCGACTTCACTCCCGAAGAGCACGATCACGGTATCTCCATCAACCTGGCCGTCGGACGCGCCGAGTGGATGGGCGCCAAGATCAACCTCATCGACACGCCCGGATACCTCGACTTCTTCGGTGAAGTGGAGGCGGGGGTCCGGGTTGCCGACAGCGGCCTGGTCGTCGTGAGCGCGACGAACGGGGTCGAGGTGGGCACGGAGCGGGTGTGGGCCGCGTGCGCCCGACGCTCGCTGCCGCGCATGCTGTTCGTCTCGATGCTGGACCGGGAGAACGCGAGCTTCGAAAAGTGCTTTCACCAGATCCGCGACACCCTGTCGAGCGAGGCGATACCTGTCGAGGTGCCGATCGGCTCCGGGGACGGCTTTCGTGGCATCGTGAACCTGTTCTCCAACAAGGCTCACATCTACCGGGAAGGCTCGGACCGGGGGGAATACGATGAGACGGAGATCCCGGGAGAGCTGCTGGATACGGTCGAACGGTACCGGGAGCAGCTGATCGAGACGATCGCCACCACCGACGACGAGCTGCTGGAGGCCTATCTCGAAGGAGAGGAGCTGGACCGGGAAAAGGTCCTCTCTGCCATGTCCTCGGCGATGCGCCGTGGCGAGCTGTTCCCGATCTTCTGCGGTTCGGGGGACACGGGACGCGGGGTGCGCGCGGCGATGAACAAGCTCGTCGAGCTCATGCCCTCCCCGCTCGAGGCCGGACCCGTGGAGGTGTTCGACGCACAGGGAAACACCTCGGAGCTCGAGCCCTCCGATTCCTCTCCGCTCACGGCCATGGTGTTCAAGACGACCCAGGAGCCCCGGGTCGGCGAGCTCACCTACTTCCGTGTGTTCACCGGGAAGGTCAGCGGAGGCATGACCGTATCGAATCCCGGCCGCTCGATCACCGAGCGTCTTTCCCACCCGGCCGTTCCGGACGGCGAGGGTCGATCCGAGGTGGAGACCCTGCATGCTGGCGATATCGGCGTCATCGCGAAGCTGAAGGACACGCACACCGGGGATACGCTCTGCTCGCAGGGGAAGGACCTGAGGCTGCCGGCCATCCGGTGGCCGAAGCCCGATATCGCCATCGCCATCTTCCCGGCGTCGCGGGGCGAGGAGGACAAGCTCGCGAACGGTCTGAACCGCGTGCACGAGGAGGACCCCACGTTCGTGGCGGCGTTCGATCCCGAGCTCGGACAGACGATCGCACGCGGACTCGGCGAACTCCACCTCAACGTCGCCATGGAGCGGCTCGAGCGGAAGTTCGGCGTGCACGTGGAGACCGAGGCGCCGCGCATCGCGTACCGGGAGACCATCACACGGAAGGCCGAGGGACAGGGCCGGTACAAGAAGCAGACGGGAGGTCGTGGGCAGTACGGCGACTGCTGGCTCCGACTCTCTCCGCGCCCGCGGGGCGAGGGGTACGAGTTCGTCAACAAGATCGTCGGCGGGGTCATTCCGAGTAAGTTCGTGCCGGCGGTGGACAAGGGCGTGCAGGAGGCCGTCACGCGTGGCATCCTCGCCGGATACCCCGTCGTGGACGTGACCGTCGAGTGCTACGACGGTTCGTATCACTCCGTGGACAGCTCCGAGCAGGCTTTCAAGGTGGCGGGGTCGATGGCGTTCCAGAAGGTCGCCCGGGCCGCGAACCCGATCGTGCTCGAGCCCATCCTGGATGTCGAGGTGCGGACCCCCGAGGAATTCATGGGCGAGGTCATCGGAGACCTCAACCAGCGGCGTGGACGGATCATGGGCATGGATGCCGATGGGCACTGGCAGGTCGTGAAGGCGAAGGTCCCGGAGTCCGAGATGTACCGGTACTCCACGGCGCTTCGCTCCCTCACGCAGGGAAAGGGAGCGCACTCGAGGGAGCTGTCCGGATACGAACCTGCCCCGGCCGACGTGACCCAGAAGATCATCGCCGACGCCGAGGCCCGGAAGGAAGAAGAGCACCGCTGACCGCGGTGCTCCGGCACGGAGCGAAAACGCTTGGCAGGACACAGCAAGTGGGCCCAGATCAAGCGCCAGAAGGCGGCCAACGATCAGGCCCGCGGCAAACGATTCTCGAAGCTCGGGCGGGAGATCGCCGTGGCGGCCCGGCAGGGCGGTGGCGATCCCAACTTCAACCCGAGGCTCCGCACGGCGATCGCCAACGCCAAGGCGGAGAACATGCCGCAGTCGAACATCGACCGGGCCGTGCAGCGGGGCACGGGAGAACTTCCGGGCATGTCGTTCGAGGAGACCACCTACGAGGGATACGGGCCCGGAGGCGTGGCCATCTTTCTCGAATGCGTCACCGACAACACGAACCGCACGGTGGCGGAGATCCGGCACATCATGAGCAAGGGCGGGGGCAACCTCGGACAGAGCGGGTCGGTGGCCTGGATGTTCGAGAGGAAGGGGCAGATCTACCTCGATGCGCGGCGCTACGACGAGGAGACGGCCCTGGAATCCGCCCTCGGCGCGGGCGCGGAGGACATGACCACGGAGGAGGGACTGCACGTGCTCACCACGTCGGTCGCCGACTTCCACGTCGTACAGGACGGGCTGCGGGAGAGAGGCATCGAGTTCGAGGAAGCCGAGCTCGCGCTTCTTCCGAACGCGACGGTCGAGGTGGAGGGACGCGAGGCGGAGAAGCTTCTCCGGCTGGTCGCCGCGCTCGAGGAACAGGATGACGTGATCAAGCTGTACTCGAACTTCGAGGTGGATGACGAAGCGTTCGCGTCACTCGAGAGTTGAGCCCGTCCCGCCCGGGACCTGCCCGTTCGAAGCCGCGACTCCCGCGGTGACCTGATCCGTGCGCGTCCTCGGTATCGACCCCGGCTCTTCGGTGACTGGGTACGGCGTGGTCGAAGGGCGCGGCACCCAATGTCGGCTCGTCGAGTGCGGGGTCATCCGATCGCCTCGACGCCGGGATCTGGCCGTCCGGCTCCTTCACATCTACAGTGATCTGCAGGCCTTGATCGAGCGTCTCGAACCGGACTGCGTATCGGTGGAGGGCATCTTCTTCCGGGAAAACCCGCGCACCGCGGTCGTCCTCGCTCACGCGCGGGGCGTCGCACTGCTGGCGGGTGCGCAGAGCGGTCTGCCGGTCATCGAGTATCCGCCGGCGGAGATCAAGAAGGCGGTCGTCGGGACCGGACGAGCCACGAAGACACAGGTGGGTTTCATGGTGCAGAAGCTCCTCGGACTCGCGGAGCCGCCACGACCGGCGGATGCCTCGGATGGCTGCGCCGCCGCTCTGTGCCACATCCTCATCGGCACCGGTCCGCTGGCCCGGCGGAGGACGGACTCGTGATCAGCCGGGTCAGAGGGGAGCTGGCAGCCGTCCGCGGCGACCGGGTCGAGGTCCTGACCGTGGCCGGAGTGGGATACGAGGTCATCATCCCCTCGCGCCTGTTCGAGCGGCTTCCGCCTCCGGGGGGCGAAGTGGATCTGCACACGGCCCTGGTGTCCCGCGACGATGCGCTGGAGCTGTTCGGCTTCGAATCCGTGGTGGACCGGGAGCTCTTCCTGCGGCTTCAGGGGGCTTCGGGTGTCGGTCCGAGGCTGGCCCTGGCCATTCTCGGCACCCTGCCGTCACGGCGCATCGTGAGCGCGCTTCAGAGCCGAAGCCACGAGACGCTGCAGCTGGTGAGCGGCGTCGGTCGGAAGACGGCGGAGCGCCTCGCCCTCGAGCTCGCCGACAAGCTGGAGGACCTGGCGGTCTCGACCGGTGCCGGGCCCGCCGATGAGCCGCTCGAGGGCGGTGTGGCGGCGCTCGAAGCGCTGCGGGCGCTCGGGTTCTCGCACATCGAGAGCGAGGCCGCTCTGCACGCCGCGCGGCGCGAGACCGAAGGCGATGTCGGCACGGAGGAACTGATCCGTGCCGCATTGCGGCACCTGTAGAGCGAACCCCGGGAAGCCCATGTCCGAACGCGTGGAAGTCACGACGCCCCGGTCGCTGGAGGGAGAGATCGGCCAGGAGCGATCCCTGCGTCCCGATCGGCTGGCCGAGTTCGTGGGCCAGGCGAAGGTGAAGGAAGCCCTGGAGGTGTACATCCAGGCAGCCGTCCAGCGCGAGGAAGCCCTGGATCACACGCTCTTCTTCGGTCCGCCCGGACTCGGCAAGACGACCCTGGCGATCCTGATGGCCCGGGAGCTGGACGTGAACATCAAGATCACGTCCGGGCCGGTGCTCGAGAAGCCCGGCGACCTGGCCGGGCTTCTGACCAACCTCGAGCACGGGGACATCCTGTTCATCGATGAGATCCATCGTCTCCGCCCGGTGATCGAGGAATACCTCTATCCGGCCATGGAGGACTACCGGATCGAGATCCGTCTGAGCGAAGGCGCCCGGGCCCAGACGGTGTCGATGAAGATCGAGCGGTTCACCCTGATCGGGGCCACCACTCGTTTCGGGTTGCTCACCGCCCCGATGCGGGCCCGCTTCGGGGTGATCGAGCGGCTGAACTACTACCCCCCGGCGGAACTGCTCGAGATCGTGAAGCGCTCGGCGGAGATCTTCGGGGTCGAGGTCGATGAGGAAGGAGCCGACGAAATCGCGCGGCGTTCCCGGGGGACCCCGCGTATCGCCAACCGTCTGCTCCGCCGGGTCCGCGACTTCGCAGAGGTCCGGGCCGAAGGGCGCATCGATGGCGACACGGCCCGGCAGGCCCTCGAGATGCTGAACGTGGACGAGTACGGGCTCGATGAGATGGACTCGCGGATCCTCCGGGCGATCATCGAGGACTTCGGGGGCGGTCCGGTGGGCCTCGGGTCCCTCGCCGTGGCCGTGGGGGAGGACGCGTCGACCCTGGAGGAAGTCTACGAGCCCTACCTGATCCAGAACGGGTATCTTCACCGGACGGCGCGGGGTCGCGTCGCGACCCAGCGCGCCTTCCGACGCTTCGGGTACGCGGTTCCCGAAGATGGGGATTCCACCCAGGGCGGGCTGTTCGGGGATGAAGGCTGAGGCCGGGTCCGCGCTTCGCACGACCGATTTCGATTATCCGCTCCCGGAAGACCTGGTCGCGAGCCACCCCGCCGCGAAACGGGATGAAAGCCGCCTGCTGGTGATCGACCGCCGGGAGGGGTCCCTCGCCGACCGCCGGTTTCCCGACCTCCTGACCTATCTGAGCCCAGGCGATGCGCTGGTCGTCAACGACACCCGGGTGTTTCCGGCCCGACTCCGCGGCCGTAAGCCCACCGGAGCGCGAGCCGAGGTGCTCCTGCTTCGTCCGACCCCGGGAGAAGAGGGGGGGCGGACGTGGCAGGCCCTGGTTCGTCCCGGAGGGAAGCTGAAGCCGGGCCGCACGATCGAGATCGGGGAGGATCTGCTCATCCGGGTCGAGGATTCCCTCGAAGATGGCAGCCGGCGGGTCCGACTGGAGGGCGCCGGAGATCCGTGGGAGCTGATCGAACGCCACGGCGAGATCCCGCTTCCACCGTACATCAGGCGTTCCGAGGAAGACGCGGACCGGCACCGGTATCAGACGGTCTACGCCCGGCAGCGGGGCAGCGTGGCGGCGCCCACGGCCGGGCTTCACTTCACCCGGCGGCTGCTCGAGCGGATCGAGGAGCTGGGCGTCCGGGTGGTTCCCGTCACCCTCCACGTCGGAGTCGGGACCTTTCGGCCGGTCGACGTCGAGCGGCCGGAGGATCACCGGATGCACGCGGAGGCGTACGAGATCACCGGGGAATCGGCCCGGTCGCTGAATCAGACGCGCGCAGGGGGCGGGAAGGTGTGGGCCGTGGGCACCACCTCGGCGCGTACCCTGGAGAGCGCCGTGCGACCGGACGGGGCGTTCGAGGCGCGCCGTGCGTGGACGGAGCTGTTCATCTACCCTCCGTACCGGTTTCGCGCCGTCGACGGGCTGCTTACGAATTTCCACCTGCCGCGATCGAGCCTGCTGATGCTCGTGGCGGCCCTGGCGGGGCGTGAGCGGGTCCTGGAAGCGTACCGGCACGCGGTGCGGGAACGCTATCGATTCTACTCCTATGGCGACGCCATGCTGGTGATATGAACGACGAAGGCGCGGGAGACCGCTTCCGGATCGAAGGGGCGGACGGGTGCGCGAGAGCGGGTCTCCTGACTCTCGAGCGGGGCGAGGTGCCGACGCCGTGCTTCATGCCGGTGGGGACGCAGGGCACGGTGAAGTCTCTCACGCCCGGGGACCTGGAGGCGATCGGGTCCCGCATCATCCTGGCCAATACGTATCATCTCTACCTGCGGCCCGGCATGGAGGTGATGGCGGAGATGGGCGGCCTGCACCGGTTCATGCGCTGGTCCCGGCCGATCCTTACCGACTCGGGGGGGTTCCAGGTGTTCTCCCTCGCGCGCATCAACCGAGTGGAGGACGAAGGGGTCACCTTCCAGAGCCACATCGATGGATCCCGGCACCTGCTGACGCCGGAACGGGCCGTCGAGATCCAGTCCGTGCTCGGCTCCAACATCATGATGGCCCTGGACGAGTGCCCGCCGGGAGAATCGGACCGGGCCACGGCCCGGGGGGCGCTCGAGAGGACGCTCCACTGGCTCGAACGATGCCGCTCCCGGCATGCTTCCCTCCGGGCCGAGGGCGGGGCGCCGGGTCTGCTGTTTCCGATCGTCCAGGGTGCATCGTTCGGCGACCTGCGCGTGGAGTCGCTGCGGCGGACCCTGGACCTCGGGGACTGGTCCGGCGTGGGGATCGGAGGGCTGTCGGTCGGGGAGCCGAAGAGCGTCACGCTCGAGATGATCGAGGCCCTCGAGCCTCACCTTCCCGACGGCCTCCCGCGCTATCTGATGGGGGTGGGATACCCCGAAGACCTGGTGGAGTCCATTCGCCGGGGCGTCGACATGTTCGACTGCGTGGCGCCGACGCGGAACGGTAGAAACGGCACGGCGTTCACGCGCGACGGGCGGCTCAACGTGAAGCGGGCCGATCTGGCGCGCGACGGGCGGCCGCTGGATCCCGAGTGCCGCTGCGAGCTGTGTCGCCACTACACCCGCGCCTATCTGCGGCACCTCTTCGTGGCGGACGAGCTCCTCGGGCTGAGGCTGCTTTCCCTCCACAACCTCGCGTTCCTGATCGACCTGGCGGCGGATGCCCGGGCCGCCATCCTCGCATCACGGTTCGACGATTGGGCCGACCGGTGGCTGGAGCGATACCGGGCCGGAGCCGTTAAGTTATCTGGCTGAAACCCGACTGAAACCGGACAAGGGGGGCTCCGCCGCGGCGGGTCCCGATCACCAGGAGAAGACAAGTGCTGACCCTCACCCTCCTGCAGGCGCAGGCCCCGGCCGGACCGAACCCGTTCGGTACGGTGTTCATGTTCGGCGCCATCTTCCTGATCTTCTACTTCCTGCTCATCCGGCCGCAGCGGAAGCAGCAGAAAGCGCACGAGGAGATGGTGAAGACGCTGAGCCGCGGCGACGAGATCGTGACCATCGGCGGGATCGTCGGCCGGATCATCCACCTCACGGACGATCGAGTCACCATCAAGACGGCCGAGGACACGAGGCTGGAGATCGAGCGCTCGAAGGTGGGCCGCAAGGCCACCGGAGCGGGAGGAGACGACTGAGCGTGTGGCCATGGCTCCGGTCCGCCGGATGGACGCGGCTGGAGGAGCGCACGTGAGCGTGCGGCCATTGAGGTACCTGGGCGACCCGGTCCTCCGCGAGATGTGCCGCGAAGTCGAGGCCGTCGATGATGAGGTGCGATCTCTCGTCGATGATCTGTTGGAGACGATGTACGCGGCCGACGGGGTGGGCCTCGCGGCGCCGCAGATCGGAGTGCCGCTGCGCGTGTTCGTGTTCGACGTACGCGATGACGAGGTCGAGTCGGGAGCGATCGTGAACCCCCGCATCGTCGAGGCAAGCGGAACGCAGCGGGAGTCGGAGGGCTGTCTGAGCATTCCCGGTCTCGAGGACATCGTGGAGCGCAGCGAGCGCGTCGTGGTCGAAGGCCTCGACCGGAACGGGGATCCCGTTCGGATCGAAGCCGACGGATTGTTGAGCCGGTGCCTGCAGCACGAGCAGGACCATCTGGATGGGGTCCTGTTCATCGATCGGGTCAGCCCCCTGAAGCGGAGGATGTTGCTCAAGAAGTGGTCGAAAATGGAGCAGCCGGGATGATGGCCGGGATGCGTGGCGCGTTCCGACGGGCCGGGAGCGCGGGTTGAAGATCCTGTTCTGGGGCACGCCGGACTTCGGCGTTCCCTCTCTGCGGGCCCTCCAGGAAGAGGGACACGCCGTGGTCGCCGTGGTGACCCAGCCGGACCGCCCGTCCGGTCGGGGGCGAGTGGTGCGGCCCGGTGCGATCAAGGCGGTGGCGCAGGAGGAAGGGATCCCGGTGCTTCAGCCCGAGAAGCCCCGCGGCGAAGCGTTTCTCGCGCAGCTGCGGGAGCTGGAACCGGAGCTTTCGGTGGTGGCCGCCTACGGTGAGATCCTCACGACCGAGGTCCTCGATCTCCCGACCCAGGGGTCGGTCAACGTGCACGCGTCGCTGCTACCCGAGCTGCGAGGCGCGGCTCCCGTCAACTGGGCGATCATCCGGGGCCACAGGCACTCCGGGGTGACCATCATGCGGATGGTGCGGGAGCTCGACGCGGGGCCCGTCCTCTACCGGGTGGCCGTGGAGCTGCCGCCCGACGTGACGGCCGGCGAGCTCTACGAGATGCTCTCGGAGATCGGGGCCACGGCCCTCGTCGAGGCCCTCGCCCAGCTCGAGGCCGGCGTGCTCCGGGAGGAGCCACAGGTTCACGAGGAGGCGACGTACGCACCCAAGATGAGTCGGGAGGGGGCTCGGATCGACTGGCGTCTCCCGGCCATCGAGATCGATCGGTGGGTCCGGGGGTGCGATCCGTGGCCCGCCGCGTGGACCACGCTGAATGGACGCTCGATACAGATCTTCAGCCCGGAGATCGTCGGCGTGCAATGCGACGATCCGCCGGGCCAGGTGGTGGCCGCTGACGCGGACGGCCTCGTGGTGGCCACCGGGTCGGGAACCCTCCGACTTCGGGAGGTGAAGCCCGAAGGACGCGGCCGGATGCAGGCCGAGGCCTGGATCCACGGCCGAGGCGTCGAGGAGGGTCAGGCGTTCGAGTGAACCTGCCGGTGCTCCATGCCGTCGCGACGGATTCGATCGCGTCGGATCGGTCGTTCCCCGCCGTGGCGCGCGACCTTCTCTTCGCCGGTGGCTCCCGGGTCGCCGTTCACCTGCGGCTGAAACGCGTCCCGGCGCGAACGCTCTACGACCTGGCCCTCGATCTCGGCACCACGGCGAGCGAGACGGACGGGTGGTGCGTGGTGAACGGGCGGGTGGACGTGGCGCTGTGCGCAGGCGCGCAGGCGGTTCAACTTGGGGCGGGCGCGATGCCGATCCCGGCGGTCCGACGCCTCGGAGGCGACGGGCTCGCCATCGGAGCCTCGGTGCACTCGGGGGATGCGGCGCGCAGGCGGGTGGAGGAGGGGGCCGACTACCTTGTCGCGGGGTCGGTGTTCGACACGCCCACGCACCCGGGAGCCAGGCCGGCCGGATTGGAGCTGATTACCTCGTGCCGTCGTGCGGGGGTTCCGGTGATCGCGATCGGAGGCATTGGGCCGCCGAACGCGGAAGCCGTCATTCAGGCTGGCGCCTCGGGCATCGCGGTGGTGCGCGCGGTGTGGAGTTCGGCCGATCCGGTCGCGGCGGCCGCGAGGTTGCTGGAGCAGTTGCCCGAGCTCGGCGGACTCGAAGAGGGGACCCCGTCGACGACCGGGCGTCCGGTGCAGGGAGGAGTTTGAGCGTGGTCGAGATCGAGGTCAACGGAAAGAGCCGGGAGATTCCCGTCGGCCGGAGCGTCGCGGACCTTCTGCGCGACCTGGAGCTGGACGGTCGCCTCGTTGTCGTGGAGGTGAACCGGCAAATCGTCCGACGCAACGAGATCGAGGACGTCGCGCTCCAGGCGGGCGATCGCGTCGAGATCGTCCACTTCGTGGGCGGCGGATAACCATGGGCATGCACATCGAGTCACTATCATGAATACGAGTATGAAGGCGGAACCCGTCCCGGACCCGGCGCCGCTTACGATCGGCGGCCGGGTGTTCCAATCCAGATTGATCGTCGGGACCGGGAAGTACCGGGATGCCGCGCAGACCGTGGAGGCCCTCCGCGCGTCGGGTGCGGAGATGGTCACCGTCGCCGTGCGGAGGGTCGATCTGGATGCTTCGCGGGAGGAAAGCCTCCTGTATCACCTGAGCCCGGAGGAGTTCTTCCTCCTTCCGAACACGGCCGGCTGCTACACGGCCGAGGACGCGGTCCGCTACGCCCGGCTCGGACGCGAGGCGGGCCTCAGCGACTGGGTCAAGCTCGAGGTGATCGGAGACCAGGAGACGCTGCTTCCGGATACCGAGGCGCTTCTCGAAGCGACCCGGACGCTGGTGAAGGAGGGCTTCACGGTCCTGCCGTACACCAACGATGACCTGATCACGGCCCTGAAGCTGCAGGAGGCGGGGGCGGCGGCCGTCATGCCCCTCGCATCCCCGATCGGCAGCGGGCTCGGACTGCTGAACCCCTTGAACATCCGGCTCCTCAAGAGCCGCCTGGACGTACCCGTGATCGTGGATGCCGGCGTCGGCACGGCATCCGATGCATGCGCGACGATGGAACAGGGAGTGGACGGGATCCTCATGAACACCGCTCTCGCGGCGGCGGCGAGGCCGGTGCTGATGGCCCGGGCGATGCGCCAGGCGGTCGAGGCCGGCCGGGCTGCATGGCTTGCCGGCCGAATGCCGAGGCGCGAGTGGGCCGTTCCCTCGAGCCCGTCTACCGGCATGCTCGATTGAGGTCGGGGAAGGGACCGGTGGCCGCCGTGGACGATCCCCGGCTCGCCGCGTTTCACATTCTCGGCGACACTGCTCGCGGACAGTTCGCGGATCACGCAGCGGAGCGTCGCCTGCACGATCTGTCTCCGGCCGATCGGGCGCTCGGCCTCGAGCTGGCGTATGGGACGATCCGCCTTCGCGCCCGTCTCGACGCCGAGCTCGAGGGATTGCTGGACCGGCCCCTCCGGCGGCTGGACCCGGCGGTGATGCGGTGGCTCAGGCTCGGGCTGTACCAGCTTCGTGAGACCCGGATTCCGAATCACGCAGCGGTGGATCAGACGGTCCGAGGCCTGAAGCGAAGCGTCGGCCACGGACCGGCGGGCCTCGTGAACGCGGTGATGCGTCGGGCGGCTCGCGAGGGACGCCAGCCGGCTGCCTTTCCCGATCCGGAGGCCGAGCCGCTCGAGTGGCTGGTGACCTGGGGGTCGCACCCGGAGTGGCTGGTCCGCCGGTGGCTGCGACTCTGGCCGCTTGCCTCGGTTCGTCGTCTGGTGGAGAATGATAACCAGCCACCCCCGGTGACCGTTCGAGTCCTCGGCGATGACGGTCTCGAAGGCCCGGACCTGTCTTCCGACGAGGGCGTGAGGCTCGTCCGGGAGAGCGGCTGGAGAGGGATGTTCCGGGTGGTCGAGGGGAGACCGGATCAGGCGCTTCGGGCGTTCCCGAGCGTCGTGCAGGATCCCGCCGCCGCCGCCGTGGTAGACTACGTGGGAAGGCGGCTCGAGCCCCCCGTGCTCGACGCGTGCGCGGCGCCCGGTGGCAAGTCCGTCGGCCTCGCGTGGGCGAGCGGTGCGCGTCCGTTCGTGGCTGCGGATGTGAGCGGAACGCGGCTGAGCCGGCTTCGGGACACGGTGCGGAGACTGGGGCTGGACCTGTCGTTGATCGTGTCCGATGCCCGCGCCCCGGCGATCGAGGGGGCCGGCACGATCCTGCTCGACGCCCCGTGCAGTGGGACGGGAGTGCTCAGGCGGCGCCCGGACGCCCGGTGGCGGCTTCGAGAGGAAGGACTGCTGTCCCTGGTCGCCCTGCAGGGGCAGTTGCTGGCTGCTCTCGCCGAGCGCGTGCGGCCCGGGGGATTGCTGGTCTACGCCACGTGCTCACTGGAGCCGGAGGAGAACGAGGAGCAGGTGGACGGGTTTCTCGAGCGGTTTCCCGATTTTCGACGGGAGCCGCCCGAGGAGGGCCGGCTGAGAGCCGGCGCGATCGACGCCCGGGGCGACCTGCGCGTGACGCCGTGGCAGTGGGGCACCGACGGAGCCTTCGCGAGCCGGTTGCGGCGGCGGGAGGGCTGACGGGTCGTGGAAGAAAGGGGAACGAGAGGATGAGCTACAGACGGCGCCGCGGGTTGGGCGGCGGCAAGGGAGCCAGGGGAGACGACCGGGGGCGCGAGGCCCCGGCCGGCCGGCCCCCGACCTCCGCCGGTGCGGCGGATGGAGAGGCGGAGGATCGAACCGCCGCCGGCGCTGCGGAGCCACGCACGCCGACGCTCGAGGAGCTGTTCGCCCCGAGGACCGAGTCGGTGGAGGGACCGAAGCGGAGGCGACACGGAGGTCGCTGGGCCCTTTCGGCGGTCATCGCGGCCGCCTTCTTCGGCGGCGGCTACCTCGCGGCGGCCCAGTGGGTGTTCCCCGAAGGTCGACCCGCCGAGGATCCTTCGCTCGTGCAGGTGCCCGAGCTCGTGGGGCTGACCGAGGACGAGGCACAGGGCCGCTTGGACCGGATCGAGCTCGAGTACACGGTCCGTTCGGGCATCACCCACCCGTTGGCTCCCGAGGGAGCGGTGCTGGCCCAGGACCCCCTTCCCGGGCAGTACGCCAGGCCGGGCGCCCCGGTGTACGTGACCGTCAGTCGCGGGGCGGAATCGCACGTGCTGCCGGATGTCTCCGGGCTCTCCGAGCGCCAGGCGGCCATCGTTCTGGAGAGACTGGGCTACGGCGTCGCGGTGGAACGCATCACCCATACGCTCGAACCCGGCCGGGCGGTCACGACCCGCCCGGAGGCGGGCACGGACCTCGCCGTTCCGGCGGAGGTGACGCTCGTGATCAGTGAAGGCCGCCCCGTGGTCCAGGTCCCCGAGCTCGTCGGCCGACACATCGATGACGCCCAGAGCGCTCTCTCGAGCGCCGGCCTCGAGCTCGGAGCCATCACCTACGACCCCCAGGCCTTCGAGGCTCCCGGACGGATCGTGGGCCAGTATCCGCCGGCTGGATACAGCCTCAGGGAAGGAGAGAAGGTGGAGGTCCGGGTGGCAGGGGACGTCCAGCGCGTCGATCCCACCCGGCGCTGGTTCGAGCGCGAGACGCCGGAAGGGTGAGAACGGTGACGCATCCGTGAACTGGCAATCGATCGTCCGCGACCACTGGCCGTACAAGCTGGCCGCCTTCTTCATCGTCTTTCTCCTGTGGCTCGATCTGACGTCGGGCGAACGACAGTCGCAGGAGGTGGCGACCCGCCTGGTGATCGACGTGCAGGACTCGGCCTGGGTGCTGATCGACGCTCCGGAGGAGGTCATCACCACCTTCCAGGGACGGAACCGGGATCTGATGGCGGTCATCGGCGAGGGTCCGGAGGTCCGGGTGGCGATCCGCGAAGTTTCGGCCCCGTTGATGCGCGTGGCCCTCGAACCGGACCAGGTGGTGTACGATCGGGAGCTGGGGGTTCGGGCCACTCTGGTCGTGCCGACGTCCGTGGAGCTGCAGTTCGAGGAGCTGACCGAGCGTCGCGTCCCCGTCGTGCCGGATGTGCTCACGATGCCGGCCATGGGGTTCACCGTGCTGCGGCCGCTACTCGTGGAGCCCGACAGCGTGACGGTCCGCGGCGGGGCGTCCCACGTCGAGTCGATCCGACAGGTGGCCACACGCCAGGTGTCTCTCGAGGAGCTTCGTCATTCCGTCATGAGGGACATTCCGCTGGAAACCCCCGCTGGAGCGCCGGAAGTCGTGCTCGTTCCGCCGAGCGTCCTCGTCACGGTACCGGTGGACTCTCTGGTGGTGCGACAGGTACGCGTGCCCGTTCGTGCGCCGGCGTCGCTGCGCGGCGCCGTGCGGCTTCAGCCCGACTCGGTGGACGTCGTGGTACGGGGCGCGGCCGGCGCCGTCCAGAGGCAGATCGACACCATGACGGAGGTCACGGTGCGACTGGAATCGATTCCGGGCGCCCCACGGCTGGTCCCCGTCATCGTGGACCTCGCCGCGGAGGGATTCGTCTCGGCATCTCCGCGTCCCGAAGAGGTGACGGTCCGGCCAGCAGGACCCTGACCCGTGATCTTCACGGGGGGTCCGGTCCTCGGGATCGAGTCGTCGTGCGACGAGACGTCCGCGGCGGTGGTCGAACGGGGACAGGTTCGCGGCCACGTGATCCTCTCCCAGGACGCCCACGCGGTGTACGGCGGAGTCGTGCCCGAGATCGCGGCGCGACAACACCTCGCGCATATCGACGGGGTGGTGAGCCGCACGCTGTCCGACGCGGGCCTCCGCCCGGAGGAGATCTCCGGGGTGGGTGTCACAGCGGGACCCGGACTGATTGGAGCGCTGCTCGTCGGAACCAACTGGGCCAAGGGCTTCGGGTACGCCCTGGGCGTGCCGGTGATCGGGGTGCACCACATGGAGGCCCACCTCTTCGCCAACTCGCTCGATTCGCCGGAGGCAGCCCCTCCGTTCGTGGCACTGCTGATCTCGGGGGGCCACACACTGCTGCTGCATGCCGCGGCCTGGGGAGAATACTCGCTGCTCGGGAGCACGCGGGACGATGCGGTGGGAGAAGCCTTCGACAAGGTGGCGAGGCGTCTCGGACTGGGCTTTCCGGGCGGGCCCGAGATCGAGAGGTTGTCCCGGGAGGGGCGCGCGGGAACGTACCGCCTTCCGCGACCCATGCTGTCGACCGGGGATGGACCGGAGGACGCGGCGTACTTCGATTTCTCGTTCAGTGGTCTGAAGACGGCTGCGTCCCTGCTCATCGGCGAGCTCGAACGTGAGCCGGACGTCGATCTGGAAGCGGCGCGAGCCCACGTGGCGGCCGAGTTCCAGGAGTCCGTGGTCCAGGTGCTCGTCGAGAAGACGATACGGGCCGTGGAGCACACGGGATGCCGGCGGGTGCTGCTCGGGGGCGGGGTCGCTCGCAACGGCGTGCTTCGGGATCGTCTCGCGGCGGCCCTGGACCCGGATGGGGAGCTGTTCGCTCCCTCTCCCCGTCTGGCGACCGACAACGCCGCCATGGTCGCCCGACTGGCGGAACACAGGCTGAAGGTCGGCGAGATCGCCGGGCTGGATCTGAATGCGGATCCGGCGCTCCCGTTTCCGGGCCTCACCTAGCGCGAGGAAAGGCACCGCATGTTTCCCGAATTGATCACGCTGGATCTGCCCGTCCTCGGCCGCTTCACCATTACGTCGTTCGGCGTGATGATGGCGGCCGCCTTCCTGGGCGGGTACCAGGTGATTCGCCTCGAGCTTCGACGGCGGGGGAAGGACGAGCAGCTGGCCGGAGACATCCTCCTCGGTGCGCTGGTGGGAGGAATCCTCGGAGCCAAGATCTACTACGTGCTCCTGAACTGGCCTCTGACGGTCCGGGACCCCCTCGGGATGCTCTTGAGCCGCGCCGGGCTGGTCTGGTACGGCGGCCTGATCGGCGGCTCGCTCGGCGTCATCTGGATGATCCGCCGCAGAGGTCAGCGAGTGGCGGAGATGGCCGACGTGGTCGCACCGGCCCTGGCGCTCTCTTACGCGCTGGGCCGCCTCGGTTGCTTCCTGGTCGGCGATGACTACGGCCGTCCCACGGAAAGCTGGGTCGGCATCGCCTTCCCGGAGGGGTCGCCGCCATCCACGGCCGGAAACCTGCGCCGAGCGTTCGGCGTCGAGATACCGGCCAGTATTCCCGACGGTCAGGTGCTCGCGGTCTATCCGACGCAGCTGTTCGAGGTCGGCATGTCCCTGCTGATCTTCTTCGTCCTGTGGCGCCTGAGGTTCCGCGACCGGGCCGCGGGATGGCTCTTCTCCCTGTGGCTCGTGCTGGCCGGCGCCGAGAGGCTGTTCGTCGAGTTCTTCCGCGCCAAGGACGATCGTTTCTTCGGTTCTCTTTCGCTCGCCCAGGTCCTGAGCATCGGGCTGATCGCGCTCGGGGCGTGGCTGATGGTCCGGCTCGGAGGCGGCGGGAAGGAGCCTGCACGGACGTGAGATCCGTCCGGCGCGCGGTCGTGGCGGCCGTCGCCCTGGTCGCGATGGTGTCGAGTCAGGCCACCGCCCAGTCCTTTTCGGATCCGGAGGTCACGAAGATCGACTTCCGGGGCAATGAAGCCTTCTCGGACCGCGAGCTGCGTGATGCGATTCTGACCTCGGCGACGCACTGCCGTACGTTTCTCTTCATCTTTCCGATTCCTCTCTGCCCGCTGACGGACTGGGGCATGGCTCACGTGCGCGAGTACCTGGACGAGGGCGAGCTGCCCCGGGACGTCCTCCGCCTCCGCCTGTTCTACCGGCAGCGCGGATTCCGCTCCTCGACCGTGGACACGGCCGTCGTCCGGCAGGACGAACGCGTGAGCATCGAGTTCGACATCGTGGAGGGTGAGCCGACCCGGATCCGTGAGCTCTCCGTCGTCGGGGGGGATGATCTCGTCGACTCGGCCACGGTCGCGTCGGATCTCGACATGCAGGTGGGGGATCCGCTGGACCTGGTGGCGCTGGGGGAGGGGGAGAGGCGACTCGCCGAGCGCCTCCGGAAGGAAGGGTACGTCAACGCGCAGGTTCTCCGGGAGTACTTCATCCCCGCCGACAGCCGCGAAGCGGACCTCCGGCTGCGCATCGAGCCGGGCCCGAGGGTGCGGATCGGCAACGTGTCCATCGTCGGCTCGGGACCGGTGGGAGACGGGGTGATTCGGGAGCTCCTCCGGTTCGAGCCCGGTGAGTGGTTCAACGAGGACCGGATCGTGGAGAGCCAGAGGAGCCTGTACGGCCTCGCCGCCCTGAGGTGGGCCAACATTTCCTCCGAGAGGCGTCCCGATACGGACACCCTCATCGACCTCCGGGTCGAAGTCGCTCCGGCCCCCAAGCGCTCCCTCCAGACCGGAGTGGGGCTGCAGACCGACGAGTGCGTGCAGGCACAGGCACGTCTCACCTACCGCAACTTCCTCGGGGACGCGCGCATCCTGCGGTTCACCGGACGCGTATCCAACGTGCTCGCCTCCGAGCTCCAGGGCGAGTTTCCCTGCACCGACGTGAGCCCCGAGGAGGTCTATCAGAAGCTGGACTATCTGGCCGAGGTCGGGTTCGAGCAGCCCGTGTTCTCGGACGGTCGAAACAACCTGCGTGCGAGCGTCTACACGGAGCGGGAGACCGTCCCGGATCTATACGTGCGCAACGCGACCGGCGGGCAGCTGTGGTTCAGCCGCCGACTCCAGAGCACCATGCAGCTCACCCTCGGCTATCAGCCCGCGCTCACCTCCTTCGATACCGAGTCGGCCGACATCTACTTCTGCGTCAGCTTCGGCGTTTGCGACCCCGTCGACATCGAAGTGCTCACGGCCGCGAACTGGCTGTCCCCCGTGACGGCCCTGTGGACGTTCGATCGGACCGATGATCCGTTCGCCGCCACGCGTGGAGGGTACCTGGCGGTCGAGGTGGAACAGGCCGGAGATCTCACCCTGTCCGACTACCAGTACACCCGGGGGACCATCGACGGAGCGTTCTTCCGGCGATTGAGCTCCACCGTCGTCGGTGGCCTCCACGTCCGGACGGGCGCCCTCCTGCCCTACATCGGCAACCTCCTGGATGACGATGCGAGCACCAACGACCCGGTGGTGCATCCCCAGAAGCGCTTCTTCGCCGGTGGTCCGCAGAGCGTTCGCGGCTTCGCCACCAACCTCCTCGGTCCGACGGTCCTGGTGCTCAACGACCAGGATTGCCAGGGATACGTCGACTTCCAGCAGTGCGCCGCCGACGTGCCGCCGACCACGTTCAGCGAGCGGCCGCTCGGCGGTAACGCCGTGTTCGAGGGGAGCCTGGAAGCCCGACTCCGGGTGGGACGACAGTGGACCCTCGCGGCCTTCCTGGACTTCGGCCAGGTGTGGGAAGACATCGATTCGCGGACCCCGATCGTGGCCACTCCCGGAGCGGGCGTTCGCTTCCGGAGTCCGGTGGGCCCGTTGAGACTGGACATCGGGTACAATACGACCGGCACCACCCTGAAGCCGGTGGTGGTAGTGCTGGACGACGGCTCGATCGTGGAGATCGAAGGCGCGGTGGAGTACAACCCGTTCACGTACGACGACCCTTCTCTCGTCACGGAGGTGTGGCGCCGGATGCGGCTCCAGTTCTCCATCGGCGAGGCGTTCTGATGGAGGCGCCGGCATGAGGCCGCGGAGGGATCGTCCGGTCGGGAGGGACCTGGGCCTGCATGGACCTCTGGGCATGCCGCGTCGATTGTGGCACGCGCTCAAGGTACTCGGTCGGTCTCTCGCCCTCTTCATCGGACTCGCCAGCCTCACCTCGGCGGGCGCCGTGCTGTGGCTCAGCCAGACCGTGGTCGGGCGGGCCGTGGTCGCCGAGCGGATCGAGGGCCTTCTCTCCGGAGTTGTGAACGGCGAGGTGCGGGTGGGCCCGATTCTCGGCGGGAACATGCTCACCCGGGCGCACCTGGCCCACTTCGAGATCCTCGAGTCGGACGGTACGCCGTTCGTCAGCCTGGACAGCGTGAGGGTTCAATACAATCCGCTCGGCTTTCTCGTGGGGGCGTACCGCTTCCACGAAGTCGACGCCGTTCGAGCACGGATATCGTTGATCCAGGCAGAGGACGGCGAGTGGAACTTCGATCGCCTGTTCGGCGACGACTCGTCGCAGCCGGACGCCGGGGAAGAACCAGCCGCTCCCGCCGATTCGACCGAATCGCCGGGTCGCACCCGCGTGTTGCTCACCGACCTCAACATCGGAGACGGAACGCTTCGGGTGACCACTCCGTGGGCGGCCGATCTGTCGGGGGCCGCGAGGGACTCGGCCGTCGCCCAGGGCCTTCGCGGCGACCGGCTGTGGCGCATTCGGAGGGCCGGCCCGGAGCGGTGGGTGAGACAGATCGAGCTCGACTCGCTGTCGGGGGGCTTCCCGCTGCTCCGCCTGGTCGATCCGGTACGTCCCTTCCGGATCGAGGCCGCCGGTGTCGCCACCTCGGCCGCCGTCGTGACCCAGACCCTGGCCGTGTCGCAGTTCGATGGCAGTGCCACCTTCCGCGATACGATCGCCGTCGAGATCGACCGTTTGCGGACCTCCGACAGCGATTTCTCGGGGTCCGGATGGATCGTCCCCTCGTCCCCCGAGCAGTTCCGCTTCGGACTCGAGGCGGATCCGCTCAGCTTCTCGGACCTCCGTTGGATTCCCGTGCCGATGCCCGCGGAGGGGGGTGGACCGGCACGCCTGGATCTGTGGACGCGGGGCGAGGTGATCGTCGTGGACGTGTCGGGCGCCGATGCGCGCTCCGGGGACTCGCGTCTCCGGGGCTCGTTCGTCATCGCCCTGGAAGAAACGCCACGGTTCGAGAGTCTCGACGTCCTCCTGCAGCCCCTCCGGGTTCGCCTGGTGGACGAAGTGCTGGGGCGGGAGTCCCTGATCGACGGCTACATCAACGGCGCGGTCACCGGAGAGGGGCCGCTGGACCTCGTCCAGTTGCAGGCGGATCTGACGCTGACCGACGTGGCCGGCACCGCGGCCCCGTCCTTCGTCACGGCGTCGGGGGGTCTGGCGATCGTGGAGCCGCGGGACATGGAGGATCTGGAGCTCACCTTCCTCGAGTTCGAGCCCCGCTGGACGGAGATCGTCGGGATCACGCACGAGGCGACGGGCCGTCTGGAGGGCAGGCTGAGGCTCACGGGCACCGTGGGACAGTGGTTCGACTTCGACGCCGACCTGATGCACCAGCTTCGGACCGGATCCGCCTCCCACGTCAGCGGGTCCGGTAGCGTCGTGCTCGGGGACGAGCCCGGAGTTACGGTCGATTTCATGGCCGACCCGCTCTCGCTCGCCGTGCTCCAGCCGTACGCCCCTCCCGAGGTGGACCTCGTGGGCGATGTACGGGGCCCCGTCTCGGCGAGGGGACTATTTTCGGACCTGCGCATCATCGCCGACCTTCGGACGCCCCGGGGGCTGCTGAACTTCGACGGACGCTTCGACCTGATGTCTGAAAGGCGGCGCTACGACGCCCGGCTCACGGCGCGCGACATCCAGCTGCGGCAATGGGTCGAGCAGGGCCCCTCCACCCGGCTCGCCGTAGAGGGGAGGGTCCAGGGTGTGGGCACGGATCCGGCCTCGCTCGAAGCCACCTTCGACCTCACCATCCTGCGCTCGCTCGTCGAAGGGGCCCGGGTGGACTCGAGCCTGCTGCGTTTCACGCTGTCCGAGGGGCTGGCGGTGGCCGACACGTTCGCCATCCAGACGGACGCGGGACGCATCCGCGGGCGGGGCAGCTTCGGCCTCACCGAAGAGACGAGCGGTTCCCTGATCCTCGACGTCAGCGCCGGCGATCTGTCGTCCTGGAATCGATGGCTCGTGCCCGGACGAAATCCGGCCCGGCAGGACACGAGCCTCGAGAGCCTGTTCGCGGCGTTCCCGGGAGCCGAGGAAGAGGCCGCGGGAGGGGAGATCGCGGGCGTGGCCGAGGCTCCGGACACGCTCGCCGGTTCCGCCCGCGCCCTCGGCGTCCTGTACGGGAACATGCACGATTTCTCGTTCGGTGGCCGCCTGTGGGGAGGGAGCATCGAGTACGGCGATCTCGAGGCGGACTCGGTGCTGCTCACGGTGGACATCGAAGATCCGCGCAGACCGGATCGACTGGAGGCCAGCGCCGTGCTGTGGCGCCTCTCCGGCGCCGGGACGACGCTGGATACCGTTTCCCTTCGCTGGTCGAAGTTCGATTCCGTTCGGAGCGACGTCGACCTGTACGCGCGCCGGGGGCAGGACTTGGAGATCGACACCCGCGCCCGGATCGAGTGGGAGGAGGACGAGCGCCGCCTCGAGTTCGAGAGACTGGCTCTCGGCGTGGCCGGGCAGCAGCTGAACCTCGAGGGACCCGCGGCGCTGAGGTGGGGAGATCGGGGCTTCGCCGCCTCGGGCGTACGTCTGACGGGAAGGGATGGGTCCGGTCTGATTCTGGAGGGTACCGTACCGGACAGCGGAGCGGTGTCTCTCGACGTTCAGGTTCGATCGCTCGACCTGTCCGCCATATTCCTGACCCCGGACGAACCGCTCCCGTACCGCGGCATCCTGGATGCCGAAGGGCGGTTGCGCGGTACGGCCGATCAGCCCACCTGGACGCTCGTCTTCGATGTGGCCGACCCGGACATCCGGGGGCTGGAGTACGGACGTATCACGGGCGATGCCGACTATGCGGACGGCCGGATGACTCTGGGCGTCAGCCTGCATGACAACGGCATGCAGCTCGGGCGCCTGGACGGCTCGATCCTCGTGAATCTGAGCCTCAGACGGGTGGAGCAGCGCCTGGCTCCGGAGCCCCTGAACCTGGTTCTCGAGGCGGACAGTCTGCCGGTTCAGCCTTTGGGGCTCGCCTTCGAGAGTCTTCGCGACGTGGAAGGCTTCGGGGCCGGTCGAATCGAGTTCACCGGGGAACCGGGGGCGCTGCAGCTTCAGGGAGCCGCCACGCTGGGGGCGGCCGCCGCGACCGTCCCATACCTCGGCGTGCGGTTCACGGACGTGACGGCTTCGCTGTCCTTCGACGGAACCCGGGCGGAAGTGGAAGCCGGAAGGCTGTCCTCCAGCGCCGGAGGCTCCGCCTCCGTAACCGGTTGGATCGACACCGGCGAGATCACCGATCTGGGGTTCGATCTCACGATCACCATGGATCGACTCCGGGCCATGGATCGACGCATGGCCACCTTCCTGCTCGACGGGACGGCCTACCTCCGCGGCTCGTATCTGTCGCCCGACCTGAGCGGGGCGTTCCGCATCTCCGATGGGCAGGTCCGGGCGGAGCGCTTCCTCCGCTCGCGGCGGGCCGTGGATCTGACCGATCCGACGGTGACGGCCCTGATCGATACGACGCTCGTCATGGAGCAGAGGCTGTTCGAACGGGCCCAGAACCCGTTCATGCAGAACCTACGCATGGACGCGGACATCACCCTCGGTCCGGACCTGTGGCTGCGCTCCGACTTCCTCGAGGTGGAGCTCGCCGGCACGCTGAACGTGAGGATGGACAGGGCCCAGGGAGACCTGGTGGCCTTCGGCACCGTGAACCTGCCACGGGGCAAGTATCGCTACGTCTCGGGGTCCGGCACGGACCTCTCGGGGCTCTATTCGCGTCAGCTGCAGATCGCCTCCGGGACCCTGACCTTCACCGGTGCGCCGGGCATGGACCCGAACCTGGACATCCAGGCGCAGTACCAGACCCGCTCCGATCTCGGTCCCGTCACCATCACGGTCGATGTGGGGGGCACGGCCGCGGCGCCGACGCTGCAGACGTCCAGCAATCCGCCGCTACCCCAGGCGGACGAGGTCTGCTACCTGCTGTTCTCCACGGCCTGCCTCGGGGCGGGCCAGCAGGGTGGGGAGTTCGCCGCCTCCCTGGTGCGTGAGAGCCTGCTCGGAACGGTGAGCAACCAGTTCTCCCAGGTTCTGGTGAGCGGCGTCGGGATCGTCGATTACTTCGACATCCGGTCCACCGGGCAGGCGGGTCCGCTCGAGACCGGAAGCACGACGAACCTCCTGTACGGAACGGAGCTGGAGATCGGGAGGTACCTTACCCCCGACGTGTTCGTTCGGGCGACGCAGCCCCTCGGCGGCGAGCTTCCGGGTTTCGGCGTGGAGTGGTCGTTCTCCGAGCACTGGCGCCTGGAGTTCGTGACGGAGGACCGCTTCAAGCGGTATGCGTCCTATGGCTATTCGTTCAGCTCGTACAGTCAACGGACCTACGGGCTGATGCTCTTCCGGGACTGGAACTTCTGACCGTACATTCCGGCCTCGGGAGGAGAGATCATGAGCTACGTGAAGACATTCGGGCTGATGGCCCTGATGACGGCCCTGTTCGTCGGAATCGCCGGGTGGTTCGGCGGCCGGACCGCGATGTACGCGGCTCTCGGCTTCGCGGCCCTGTTCAACTTCGGATCCTACTGGTTTTCGGACCGAGTCGTGCTCCGCATGTACCGGGCCCGGCCCCTCGAACGGAGCGAAGCGCCGGGTCTCTACGACATGGTGGACGATCTGAGGAAGCGGGCCGGGCTCCCCATGCCCGCCGTCGCCATCTCGGCTTCGCCACAGCCCAACGCCTTCGCTACCGGCCGCGATCCCGAACACGCGGTGGTGTGCGTGACGCAGGGGATGCTCGGCGTCGCCGATGCGGACGAGCTGGCGGGTGTGATCGGCCACGAGCTCGCCCACATCAAGAACCGTGACATGCTCATCGGCACCGTGGCGGCAACGCTGGCCGCCGCGGTCGTCATGCTGGCACGGCTCGGCTTCTGGTTCGGGGGCGATGAGAACCGCGGCGGCGCGATCGGCGGTCTCCTGATGCTCGTCCTCGCGCCCCTGGCCGCCATGCTCATCCAGATGGCGATCAGCCGCGCGGGGGAGTACAGGGCGGATCGCGTCGGGGCGGAGATCTCCGGACGGCCCTCGTCTCTCGCCTCCGCGCTCCGGAAGCTGGAAGCCGAGGCTCGCCGGAAGCCGATGGAGCTGAACCCGACGGCCGCGCACCTCGCGATCGTCAATCCGCTGAGATCCGGCGGCCTGAGCGGCCTGTTCCGCACCCATCCACCGACCGAGGAGCGGGTGCGGCGCCTCGAGGAAATGGCTCGCCGTGGCCTCTGAGTATCCGATCCCGGATTCCGACCGGTACCTCGTCCTCCTCAACCCCAACGCGGCGGGAGGGCAGCCGGAGGTCCTGCGCCGGCGCATCGCGGGGGCGATGGCATCGCATCGGGTGCCGTTCGACATCGTGGAGTCGACGAGCGTCGAGGACGGACTGCGAATCGTGCGAGCCGCGGTGGAGGCCGGGTGCAAGGCGGTCGTCGCCGCGGGTGGCGACGGCACCATCGCCCTGGCCCTTCGGGGCACGGCGGGTAGCGAGGTTCCGGTGGCCCTGCTCCCGTTCGGCACCGGCAACCAGCTGGCTCTCAATTTCGGCGTTCCGGTGTCGCTCGAGGACAGCGTCCGGGTGGCGATCGAGGGGGTCGTCGAGCCGATCGATCTGGGCCGTATCGGCGACGAGTACTTCGCGCTCATCGCCGGCGCGGGGCTGGATGCCGAGGTCATGGCCAGCGCCACGTCCGAGCTGAAGAGCCGTCTCGGGGTGCTCGCCTACTTCGTCGGAGGCCTGAAGCACGTGTTCACGCCGAGCCGGACGCGCTACCGGATCGTGGCCGACGACGAGGAGATCGAGATGGAGGCCTCGATGGTGCTGCTGGCGAACGCCGGCATCATCGGAGCCGGAGGGCTGCCCGTGGAGCTGAAGGTGGCCCCGCGAACGTCGTTTCAGGACGGACTCCTGGACGTGGCCATCTTCTCGCCCCGTCATCTGCCGGACATGGCCGCCATGCTCACGAAGGTGGCGTTTCAGCGCTACTCCGGCGACGACCGGATGATCTTCCTGCAAGCTCGCCGCATCACCGTCGAATCGGATCCGCCCGTGGCGGCGCAGATCGACGGCGAGCCCCGCGGGGAAACGCCGATCGAGGCGGAGATCGAACCGCTGGCCGGCCGCATCCTCGTTCCTCGTTGATCTCCGCATCCGGGCCCGGCCCGGATCGACCCGTACCCCGAGCGCCATGCATACCGTACGAACCGAATCGAATCTCGACCGTCAGGTCCTCTCCGACATAGCCCGTGAACAGGGTACCCCCGTCTACGTCTACGACGGACGCGTGCTGGATGCAGCGATTCGCCGTTGGATCGAGGCGGTCGGGGATGCAGCGCGGGTGTGCTACGCCGTGAAGGCCAACTACAATCTCGGCGTCCTGGCGCGCCTGGCGGGGCACGGAATCGGTTTCGAGGCCTCCACGCCCGGAGAGGTGGCGAGAGCCCTCGCCGCGGGCGTGCCGCCGGACCGCGTGGTGCTCGGGGGGGTCCCGAAGACGCCGATCGCGGTCGAGGAGGGGGTCCGGGGCGGCCTCGACCTGGTGGTCCTCCAGGCACGGCACGAGGTGGACGCGGCCATCCGCGCCGGCAGGGACCTCGAAGGGCCCGCTGCGCACGTCGGGCTGCGCGTCCGTCCGGGCATACGGGCCGGGGCCCACCCGTCGCTCGAGACCGGCCGAACCGATGCGAAGTTCGGCTTCGGGCCGGAAGAGATCGCCGACCGGTGGGAAGAGCTCGCCTCCGCACCGGGCGTCACGCCCACCACGCTGGCCGTCCACCTCGGATCCGGCCTCGACAGCCTGCAACCGTACGAGGGCGCGGTCGACGTGCTTCTCGACCTCGCGGAACGCCTCGAAGAGGCCGGTCACCCGGTGCACGAGCTCGACATCGGAGGCGGTCTGGGAGTGGCGTACGACGGAGACGAGGGCGACCTGGAGCCCGCGGATCTGGTTCAGCTCGTGCGCTCGCGGGTCGGCGACGCGGCCCTGCGGGTGCGCTACGAACCCGGCCGCTCGGTCGCCGCGCGGGCAGGGACCCTGGTGACGCGGGTGCTCTACCGACGGGAGCGCGACGGACATCCGGCCCTCGTGTGCGACGGGGGCTTCACGGACTTCGGTCGCTACGCCCTGTACGGGGCCCAGCATCGCATCGAGCCTCTCCACGGAAGCCTGGAGGGACCGCCCACGGTCGAGGTGCTCGGGCCTACGTGCGAGTCCGGCGACAAGCTGGGCACGGAACGCCGACTGCACGGGGCGCAGCCCGGAGACCTGCTGGCGGTGCGCGACGTGGGCGCGTACGGATTCGTCATGGCATCGCACTACAACGCCCGGCCCAGACCTGCCGAGGTCCTGGTGGACGATTCGGGCTGGCGCGTCGTTCGCACGCGAGAGACGCTCGAGGATCTGTGGAGGGGAGAGACCGCAGGGTGAGCTCCAGGGATGCCGGCCAGCTCGTGGTGCGCGGCGCCCGCGAGCACAACCTGCGTGACGTGGACGTCGCCATCCCCCGGAACCGGCTGACCGTGGTGACCGGCCTTTCGGGATCCGGGAAGTCCTCCCTTGCCTTCGACACGATCTACGCCGAGGGACAGCGCCGGTACGTCGAGTCGCTCTCGGCCTACGCGCGCCAATTCCTGGGCGTGATGGAGAAGCCGGACGTCGACCAGATCGAGGGCCTGTCGCCCGCGATCGCCATCGAGCAGCGGACCGCGGCGCGCAATCCCCGCAGCACCGTCGGGACGGTGACGGAGATCTACGACTACCTGAGGTTGCTCTGGGCCCGGGCGGGCACGCCTCACTGCCCGGAGTGCGGCCGGCCCGTCCGTCGCCAGTCGGCCACCCAGATCGCGGCTCGCGTGTCCCGGTGGTCCGTAGGCACACGCATCGAGATCCTGGCGCCCCTGATCCGGGGCCGGAAGGGGGAATTCAGGGACCTGTTCGACGAGGCTCTGCAGGAGGGCTTCGTTCGGGCACGCGTCGACGGAGAGCTGGTCGACCTGTCCGATCCGCCGCAGCTCAACCGCCGTCTCAACCACGACATCTCGGTCGTCGTCGACCGGCTGGTCCTCCGGGCCGAAGAGCGGGCCCGCGTCGCGGATTCGATCGAAACGGCGCTCCGCATGGCGTCCGGGACCGTGGAGGTGTGGGAGTATCCGATCGAGGACGCTTCGAACGGGGCGGCGCCCGAGCGCCACCTGTTCAGCGAGCACTACGCCTGCGCCGACTGCGGCGTCAGCATTCCCGAGCTCGAGCCGCGCCAGTTCTCGTTCAACTCCCCGTACGGCGCCTGTCCGGCCTGCGATGGTCTCGGCGTGCGCCTCGAACCGAACCGGGAGCTGTCGGTCGGGGATCCGCGGATCTCGATTCTGGAGGGGGTGATCCTTCCGTGGGGCGTTCCGGCCGGGCGATGGGCGAAGAAGTACCTGCCGCCCCTGGCGGAGAAGCACGGCTTCGACCTCAACCGTCCCTGGGGCGATCTCACGGAGGAGCAGAGGACGGCCGTCCTCGACGGGGACCCGGAGCTCGAATGGGAGGGGGCCCTGTCGCTCATCCGCCGCCAGTACCACGAGACGGACAGCGACACGGTGCGGAAGAACCTTCACGAGTACATGACCGCCCGCGTGTGCTCGGAATGCGGCGGCGGCCGGCTGCGGGCGGAAAGCCGCGCGGTGACGGTGGATGGCCATCGACTCACCGAAGTGGTGGACCTGTCGGTGGATGAGGCGCTTGCGCTCTTCGAGGCCCTGCGGGAAGGGACGGCCGAGGAGCCGCTCGAGGAGGAGATCGCCGGACCGATCCTCAAGGAAGTCTGCGAGCGGCTTCATTTCATGGCCCAGGTCGGTCTCGGCTACCTGACGCTCGGGCGTTCGGCCGACTCGCTCGCCGGGGGAGAGGCGCAGCGCATCCGCCTCGCCACGCAGATCGGGAGCCGCCTCGTCGGCGTTCTCTATGTGCTGGATGAGCCGAGCATCGGTCTCCACCCGAGGGATAATCGCCGTCTGCTCGACACCCTCCTTCAGCTTCGCGACCTGGGCAACACGGTGCTCGTGGTGGAACACGACGAGGAGACGGTCCGGGCCGCCGATCACGTGGTGGACATGGGACCCGGGGCCGGCCGGCACGGAGGTCGGATCCTGGTCTCGGGGGATCTGGAGCAGCTGCTCGATTCCGAGGAGTCGCTGACGGCGGCGTACCTGCGCGGCGACCGCCGGATCCCCGTCCCGGACGAGCGGCGGGACGGAGATGAGGAAGCCGCGCTCGTCGTGAGGGGCGCCAGGGAGCACAATCTGCAGGATATCGATGTGCGCTTTCCGCTCGGCCGGTTCATCGCCGTCACGGGGGTGTCCGGGTCGGGCAAGTCCACGCTCGTGGAGGATGTGCTGTACCGGCGCGTGGCCCGGGAGCTTCACCGCGCCCGCACCGTTCCCGGGGCGCACGACTCGGTCGAAGGCCTCGAGCGGGTCGACAAGGTGATCGATGTGGACCAGAGCCCGATCGGTCGGACGCCCCGTTCGAACCCCGCCACCTACACGGGTGTGTTCACACCCATCCGCCAGCTCTTCTCCCGGCTGCCGGAGGCCCGCATCCGGGGCTACGGTCCGGGCCGCTTCAGCTTCAACGTCAAGGGCGGTCGGTGCGAGGCGTGCCGGGGCGACGGTCTGGTGAAGATCGAGATGCATTTCCTGCCCGACGTATACGTTCCGTGCGACGTGTGCCGGGGACGCCGATACAATCGCGAGACCCTCGAGGTGCTGTACAAGGGAAAGAGCATCGCCGACGTCCTGGACATGACGGTGGACGAGGCGCTGGAGTTCTTCGATCCGGTGCCGCGCATCCGGCGCCACCTGGCGACCCTGTCGGACGTCGGTCTCGGATACATCCACCTCGGGCAGTCCGCCACCACCCTGTCCGGAGGGGAGGCGCAACGCGTCAAGCTCGCGTCGGAGCTCTCCAAGCGGGCGACGGGAAGCACCCTGTACATCCTGGACGAGCCGACGACCGGGCTCCACTTCGAGGACGTCCGCATCCTCCTCGAGGTGCTGCACCGGCTCGTCGAGCTCGGAAACACGGTGCTGGTGATCGAGCACCACGTGGACGTGGTGAAGACGGCCGACTGGGTCATCGATCTCGGCCCGGAGGGAGGGGCGGGAGGTGGCCGGGTCGTCGTCGCCGGAACGCCCGAGGCCGTGGCCACCCACCCGGAGAGCCATACCGGACGGTACCTGCGCGACGTTCTCTGATCGCTCGTTGAACACGGCCCGCCGCAGCGTTAACGTAACGGACTCGAGTGCCATCTCCGGGCATGGACGAAACCACCACCGCCCGGCGACCGTAAAGCGAGTATCGAACCGGCGAGCGGGAGCGCCAGTCACACGTGAACGTCTTCGTGCTGATCATCCTGCTGTTCTTCGTGGTCGTGCCCATCGGGCAGGCGATCGCGAAGGCGATCGAGACGAAGGCGGCGCGCGACGCTCTGCCGAAGGAACCGGAGCCGTCCGGTCGGCTCGAGGAGCTCGAGCGACAGGTGTCGTACCTCGTGGAGCAGATGGAGGGACTTCAGGAGAACCAGGAGTTTCTGACCCGCCTGCTCGAGCACCGACCGACGCGCACCACGCACAGTGAGGAAGGGTGACATGATCAGCCGCGAAGACCTTGAGAGCTTCCTGATCCGGACCGAGATGGATCACCGGGAGATCGGGGAGGGGATGTGGCTCGTGGATCCTGTGAAGGACTCCGAGGAGGACCACCCGGCCGTCGTCGTCAGCCTGTCCCCGCCGCTGGTGATCCTGCGCGTGAGCATCGGGGAGGTGCCCGAGGGAGAGCACGCCCGCCTCAAGCTGTTCCAGAACCTGCTGGAGCTCAACGCCTCCGACCTCGTACACGGGGCGTACGGTCTCGAGGGGGACGAGGTGATCCTCGTCGACGCTCTCGAGCTCCAGGACCTCGATTACTCGGAGTTTCTCGCGTCCCTGGAGAGCCTCTCTCTGGCCGTGACGTCGCACGTAAAGCAACTCGCACTGGACTGAAGCCGCCATGGGTATCTTCGATAGACTCTCCCGCCTCGTGCGGTCGAACATCAATGACCTGATCGCCCGGGCCGAGAACCCGGAGAAGATGCTGGTCCAGGTCATCGAGGACATGCGCAAGCAGCTCGCGCAGGCCAAGCAGGAGGTGGCCGTCGCCATCGCCGACGAGCGCAAGCTGAGGGCGCAGCTGGAGGAAGAGCGGAAGCAGGCCCAGGAGTGGGAGCGACGTGCCCGGCTCGCCATCCGGGAAGGACGCGACGACCTCGCCAAGCAGGCGCTGATGCGTGGCCAGGAGCACGCGAACAACGCAGCCGAGATGGAAGAGCAGTGGGAGAAGCACCGGGCCGAGACGGAGAGGCTCAAGGATTCCCTGCGGCAGCTCAACTCCAAGATCGAAGAAGCGAAGCGCAAGAAGAACCTCCTGATCGCCAAGCAGAAGCGGGCGCAGGCGCAGAAGCGCATCCACGAGACGATGGCGGGAATGCAGGACAAGAGCGCGTTCCGCGCCTTCGATCAGATGGTGGAGAAGGTGGAGGAGAGCGAGCGGAAGGCGCTCGCCGCTGCCGAGGTGACCGAAGAGCTGGAGGGCGACGACCTCACCCGCCAGTTCGCCCTGCTGGAGGGCACGGAGAGCGGCACCGACGTGGATGCGAAGCTCCTCGCCCTGAAGCGCGACATGGGTCTGCTCGCGCCGGGCGAAGACGAGGAAGAGCCCAAGGCCCTCGGCGCGGGGGAGGTCGAGGTGGCCGAGGCGGAGGTCGTCCTGGAGGAGGACGACGAGCCGGCGTCGGAAGAGGGGAGCGGCGACGCGGAGGAAGCGCCGAAGGCCTGAGGCGACCCCGGTCCGTCCGAACCCTCCGGCCACTCCGACTCGCATGAATCGACCCGTCTTCGTCGTGCTGGCGGAGGGCAAGCTGGGGCTCGAGACGAGCAAGACGGCTGCCAGCGTCGTGCGCTACCTTCCGGAGCGCGTCGCGGCCCTGATCGACTCGAGACACGCTGGGAGCACGGCCTCAGACGTGCTCGGCTACGGGGGCGACATCCCCGTAGCCGCTTCCTTTTCCGAGGCGCTGGCCGCCGCCCGGAGGCCGCCCGACGCCCTGCTGGTCGGGATCGCCAACCGGGGCGGTCACCTCCCGCCGGAACTCCGCGCCGTGCTCATCGCCGCCGTGGACGCCGGGCTCGACGTGTGGAGCGGGCTCCACGACCGACTCACGGCCGATCCCCGGCTCGCGGCCCTGGCCGAGGCCCGGGGCGTCCGGCTGGTGGATCTGCGCGACCCCCCGGCCGGTCTTCCGGTGGGAACCGGCCTCGCACTGGGCACGAGCGCGTTCCGTGTCCTGACCGTCGGGACCGACTGCAACGTCGGCAAGATGACGGCGAGCCTGGAGCTCCGGCGTACTCTGCAGGCCCGGGGCGTCCAGGCCCGCTTCGCCGGCACGGGACAGAGCGGGATCGTGATCGATGGCACGGGATTGCCCGTCGACGCCGTGGTGGCGGACTTCGTGGCCGGTGCGACCGAGCGGGTCACGCTCGAGGCGGCCCGCGACGCCGACGTCGTGCTGATCGAGGGGCAGGGATCCCTGTTTCACCCCGGGTATTCCGGCGTGACGCTGGGGCTTCTCCACGGGTGCATGCCGCACGCCATGATCCTCTGCTGGATGCCGGGGCGCCGCCGTGTCTACGGGGGCGGCTACGACTGGCTCGAGATTCCGAGCCCGGAGCGGGCCATCGCGGCGTACGAGGAAGCGATGCGCTGGGCGGCACCGCAATTGGACAGCCGGGTGATCGCACTGTCGGCCAACACCTGGGACCTTCCGGAAGACGAGGCGCGTCGCCGGGTGGAGGAGGCCGGCCGGGCCACCGGGCTTCCGTCCACCGATCCGGTCCGCTTCGGCACCGGACCGCTGGCGGACGCGGTGGAGGCGGCCCGGGTCGCCGGAGCTTCCGCCTCCGCCGACTCGCGGTGAGCGGAGGTCAGTCTCCGGAGTAGGTGCACCCCGAGGTACAGGTCTCCTGGATCTCCACCCGGCTCAATCCGGGGAGCCCTGGCTGGAGACGCCGCCAGATCCACCGTGCCAGCACCTCCGCGGTGGGGTTCTCGAGCCCTTCGATGTCGTTCAGGTAGTAATGATCCAGCCGCTTCAGGATCGGCTCGAAGGCGGCTCGGATGTCGGCGAAGTCCACGATCCAGCCCACGCGTTCATCCGGCTCGCCGGCCACGTACACCCGCACCGTGTAGGTATGGCCGTGCAGGCGCCGGCACTTGTGGCCTTCGGGCACGTTGGGCAGCACGTGCGCCGCGTCGAATGAGAATTCCTTCCAGATCTCCATCCGGCCTCACTCAGTCGATGCCGATGTACTTGTGCGTCTGAAGGCTCAGGCGCCACTGCGGGTGCGCCAGACAGTACTCGATCGCCAGGCGCGTGTTGCGCTCGCGTTCCGGTCCGTCCATCGGTTGCAGGGAGAACACGTCGAAGGCGAGGTCCGCGTACGCCTCCGGAGGAGCGCCGTCCTGCGGGAACACCAGCTTGAGCTCGTTTCCCGCCCTCTGCACCAGCTCGGCTCCCGCCTTCGGGCTCACGCAGATCCAGTCCAGTCCGGCAGGGGCGGCAACGGTGCCGTTCGTCTCCACGGCCACCTCGAACCCCGCCTCGTGCAGGGCAGCCACCGCTTCTCGATCGAGCTGCAGCAGCGGCTCGCCCCCCGTGCATACGACCAGCGGCAGCCCTCGCCCACCCGGCTCCCCCAACCGGTGCGGCCACGCGTCGGACACGCTTCGGGCCAGATCGTGGGCGGTCGAGAACCTGCCTCCGCTGGGACCGTCCGTGCCGACGAAATCCGTGTCGCAGAACGGACAGGTGGCTGCCGCGCGGTCCCTCTCGTGGCCGGACCACAGGTTGCAGCCCGCGAATCGACAGAACACGGCCGGGCGACCGGCCTGGGCGCCTTCCCCCTGCAGGGTGAAATAGATCTCCTTCACCGAATAGGCCATGCGGAGAAGTTAGACCGACCGCCCGGGCCTCACCACTCCGGCCGACCGGGTGTTTGACGGGCGAGCGAGAGGTCGGGTAGGCTGTCGATCATGTGTGGAATCGCGGGAATCGTCGGCGGGAGGCCGGATCGTTCGGTCGTCGATCGAATGGTCCGGAGCCTGGCGCACCGCGGACCGGACGACTCGGGCGTCTGGGACGGCGAGGGTGCGTGCCTCGGCCACACGCGTCTGTCGATCCTCGATCTCTCCTCCGCCGGACACCAGCCCATGGCGAGGGGCGATCGGGTGGTGGTCTACAATGGCGAGATCTACAACTTCCGAGACCTCCGTCGCGAGCTCCCCGGCCCCTTCGTTTCCCGCACCGACACCGAGGTGCTTCTGCACCTGTACGAGCGTGATGGGCCCGCGATGGTACGGAGGCTCCGGGGAATGTTCGCGTTCGCGATCTGGGATGCCCGAGAGCGGAGTCTCTTCGCGGCGAGAGATCGCCTGGGCATCAAGCCGTTCTTCTATCGTCCGCTCCCGGACGGTTTCGCGTTCGGCTCGGAGATCAAGGCCTTGCTGGAAATGGGCCGTCCGGAGTGGAATCCCGCTGCGGTGAGCGACTTCTTCTCGTACAAGTACGTTCCGCATCCGAAGACGGCCTATCAGGGAATCCATCGCCTGCCTCCGGCGCACACGCTGACGTGGAGAGGAGGCCGGATGAGCCTCCACCGGTACTGGGAGCCCGAGGCCGAGACACGAATCACCGACATGTCCGAGGCGGCCGCCCGCCTCGGAGAGCTTCTCGATCGCGTCGTCCCGGAGCACACACTGTCCGATGTTCCGGTCGGGCTCTTTCTGAGCGGCGGTGTGGATTCGACCACTCTCGCCGCTCACCTGGAGAATCCCCGCACGTTCACGCTCGCGGTGGATTCCGGCCGGTTCAACGAGGCGGAGGCCGCTCGTGCGGTGGCGAGCCACTTCGGGACCGATCACGTGGAGGAACCGGTTTCCGCCGTCGACTTCGCCGAGGCGATCCGAACGATTCCCCGCCTCTACGATGAGCCGTTCGGTGACAGCGCGGCCTGGTCGGCGTGGCTGGTTTCCCGTATGGCGGCGCGTCACGTGAAAGTGGCTCTGACGGGAGAGGGTGGCGACGAGCTGTTTCTGGGCTACCGCTACTACGACAAGATCCCCACCTATCGATCGACTCCGTGGATCCGGTGGCTCGCGGGAGTGTTGCCCCCCTTCGGTCGCGCGGGGCGGTCGGCGGGCCGCCGCGCCGCGCTCGGCCTCGATCGGTACGGGGTGTTCCTTCCAGCCTTCACGCCGCGGCAGAAACGAGCGCTGCTCTCCCCCGATCTGGTCCCGCCGGACTACGACCACCTGTGGCACGTGCGACGCTTCTGGAGAGACGATCTCGAGCTTCTGAAGAGGGTGCAGTGGGTCGACCTTCACGCTCACCTGCCCGGAGGTCTCCTGACGAAGGTCGACCGGGCCAGCATGGCGCACTCGCTCGAAGCGCGGCCTCCCTTGCTCGATCACCGGCTGGTCGAGTTCGCCCTGTCGCTCGATCCGCGCCTGCTTCGGGATCCGGAGAGACGGGAGGGGAAACGGGTGGTCCGGGTGCTCATGGAGGATCGGGTCCCGGCTGGGCTGTTCGATCGCCCGAAGAAGGGCTTCGGGCTTCCGATCCGGGAGTGGTCCCGGCGCGAGCCGGAGCGGTTGAAGAGCGCGCTCGGCCGCCTGAACCGGGCGGGCATCCTGCGCACCCGTCGGGCTCCTTCGCTCGACCACGACCAGACCTGGTCCATGCTGGTCCTCGACGCATGGATGGATCAGGCCGGTTTCTACTAGGCGGGGACGGTCGGGCCGTCAGCCCGGAAGACCACCCGTGACCAGCGTCCGAAATTCCCGGAGCAGCGTGCCGTTCGATCCGAGAAACGCCCCCGGGGCGAGCCCCGAAGGCATTCGGTCGGGCGGATATCGTTCCGATTCGCGGTCCAGGCCGGAGACCTCGAGCGGTTCGAAGGTTCCTCCCGCCTCTCTGACCACGAGCGCTCCCGCCGCCACATCCCACGGCATGAGCCAGTACTCCCAGAACGCATCCAGACGACCGCAGGCCAGATCGCACAGGTCGAGCGCCGCCGCCCCGGCTCTCCGGATGCCGGCCGTCGCCCGAAGAACGCGGCTCAGCGTCTCGAGATACGAGGGGAGTACGTTCAGCTTCTTGAACGGAAAGCCCGTTCCGACGAGCGCGAGGTCGAGATCATCCAGGTCCGAAACGTGGATCGGACTGCCATCCCGGCTCGCGCCTTCTCCGCGTGCGGCCTCGAAGAGCTCGCCCGTGGCCGAGTTGAGGACGACCCCGACCCGCAGCCCGTCCTCGTCCTCCGCGGCGATCGAGACCGCGTACTCCGGGTAGCCGTGCAACCAGTTGGTGGTGCCGTCCAGCGGATCCACGATCCAGCGCACGGACGGGCTACCGCGTCTCGAACCGGGGTCGCCCGTTCCCTCCTCGGCCAGGAACCCGTGATTCGGAAAGCTCTCCCGGATCGTGTCCACGATCACCCGTTCCGACTCGACGTCCACCTCGGTGACGAAATCGGACCGTCCCTTCTCCGACCATCGGGATGGGTCCAGCCTGCCACGGGCTTCGCCCTGCACGTCGGCGGCTCGAGCCGCGGCAAGACGCGCCGTTTCGAGGAGATCCGAGGTCTCGAGGTTCGTCGGGTCAGCGTCGGCTGGGGTCAACTTTCACTCGCTTGCTCGCTGTTTCGGCCGCGGCTACGTTCCGGCGTCCCGCCGGGGGGTGCCCAGATTCCGCATCATCCGGGCATGTTCACACGAATCAGACAGTCCTCCATGACTCAGGGCAAGAGCCGCGTCTTCAGCGGGATCCAGCCGTCAGGCGAGCTCCACATCGGAAACTACCTGGGAGCGATCCAGAACTGGGTCGCCCTCACGGAGACCTACGACTGCATCTACTGCATCGTGGACCTGCACGCCGTCACGGTACCGTATGATCCTTCAAGCCTCCAGGAGCGCATCCGCGATCTCGCCATCGGGCTCCTGGCATCCGGCCTCGATCCCGAGAGGTGCACTCTCTTCGTGCAGTCGGCCGTGCCCGAGCACGCCGAGCTCCAGTGGCTTCTGAATACGGTGACTCCACTCGGCGAGCTCTCCCGGATGACGCAGTTCAAGGACAAGTCGGACCGGGTGGACACGGTCAACGCGGGCCTGCTCAACTACCCCGTCCTGCAGGCGGCCGACATCCTGCTCTACCTGGCGGACCGGGTGCCCGTCGGAGAGGACCAGGCCCAGCACCTCGAGCTCACCCGGGAGATCGCGCGACGGTGGAACGGCCGCTTCGGTGAGTATTTCCCGGAGCCACAGGCCCTGATCGGTGGTGGTAAGCGCATCCTCGGGATCGATGGGGAGTCGAAGATGTCCAAGTCCCAGGACAACACGATCCCGCTTCTGGGAGACGAAGAGGAGCTGTGGTCCGTCATCCGGATGGCGGTGACCGATCCGGCCCGGATCCGCCGCGACGACCCGGGCAATCCCGACGTATGCAACGTGTTTTCGCTCCACAAGTTCTTCACGCCCGAGGAAGAGCTCCAGTCGATCGATCATCGGTGCCGCACGGCCGGCATCGGGTGCGTCGATTGCAAGAAGCGGCTGACGGCGAACATGGCCGCGGAGCTGGCCCCCATCCGCGAACGGGCCGCCGAGCTGCGGGCGCACCCGGAGCGTGTGACGGAGATCCTTCGCGACGGAGCTCGGAGGGCGCGCTCGATCGCGCGAGTGACGCTCGCCGAGGTGTACGAGCGGATGGGGCTGGCGCGCCAGGATTCCTGACGACAGGTGGCGGCCGCGCGGCATGAGATTCGACCGATGAGCGATGCGCTTCGCAAGCTGGTCGCGTGGATGCACTCGGACCGGTATCCGACCTGGTCGATGCCGGATTCGACCGTCGACGCGCTGCAGGAGGCCCTCGGGCCCGGCTGGCTCGTGCAGGTCGTTCGGGAGCCGACGTGGGCCGGGGGCGACGGGAGCCGGGAGGTGCCCGACGCCGTGCTCGACGCGGTGACCGATGCGGAGATCTACGTGGGCTTCGGCATCTCGCGGCAGCTGTTCACCCGCGCCCCGCACCTGCGGTGGGTGCACTCCGCGGCTGCCGGCGCCCGGGCCTCCCTGTTCGCGGAGATGAGGGACGGCGAGGTCCTATTCACCAATTCGGCCGGAATCTACGGCGAACCGCTGGCCGACTGGGCTCTCGCCGCCATGCTCTACTTCGCCCGAGGATTCGACCTCGCTCTCCGCGGTAAGCGGGAGCGCCGGTGGCCCTACGAGGAAATGGCCGGCTTCGGCCATCCGCAGCGCGAACTGGCGGGGAGCACGATCGGAGTGGTGGGTTACGGCGGTATCGGGCGGGCCATCGGGCGCCGGGCCCGTGCTCTCGGCATGCGTGTGCTGGCCCTCCGGTCGCGAGACCGCTCCGCCTCGCCACCGGAGGTCGAGGCGGCGTTCGGGCCGGACGGTCTGAACGAGGTCCTGGCTCGCAGCGATTACCTGGTTCTGAGTCTCCCAGAAACGGCCTCTTCAAGCGGGCTGATCGGGGCCGCGGCGTTGGCGCGGATGGGGCCCGGGAGTGTCTTGTTGAACCTGTCCCGAGGTGGCATAGTGGACGAGGAAGCGCTCGTCCGTGCCCTCGAATCGGGGAGCATTCGAGGCGCGGCTCTCGACGTGTTCCAGAGCGAGCCGCTCCCGGCCGAAAGTCCGCTCTGGACCCTCGACAACGTGCTGATCACGCCCCACGCCGGCGCGATCTCGCCCCGGTTCTGGGAGCGGGAGACGGACCTGATCGTGCGGAACATCGGCCACTATCTGGCCGGGGGACGGATGGAGAACCTGGTGGACAAGACACGGGGCTACTGAGTGCAGAGACTGATCCAGGCGGCCGTCGACCGGGGTGCGAGCGTCATTCACATCAAGGCCGGTGACGTGCTGCGAGCCCGGATCGAGGGCAAGATCGTGAAGCTCTCGAACCAGGTCTTCACCGAGGAAGAGACCGAGAAGATCGCTCTGAAGCTGGTGTCGAGCGACAAGGATCGGGAGCGCTTCGACGAGATCAGGGACTACGACACGTCGTGGGGACTGAAGGGCGTCGGCCGGTTCCGGATCAATATCTCGCGCCAGCGCGGCTCCGTCATGGTGGTCATGCGGGTGATTCCTCTCAACGTTCCGACTCTCGAGGAGCTCTTTCTTCCGAAGGTCCTGGGAGAGATCGCCGAGACGGAACACGGACTGGTCCTGGTCACCGGGGCGGTGGGCACCGGGAAGAGCACCACGCAGGCCGCCATGCTCCAGTGGATCAACGAGCGGCAGAAGAAGCACATCGTGACGCTCGAGGACCCGATCGAGTACCTGCACAGCGACGACGCGAGCACGATCTCCCAGCGGGAGGTGGGCGTAGACACGGCCTCCTTCCATTCCGGACTGCGCGCGGCCCTCCGGCAGGACCCGGACGTGCTGCTGGTCGGCGAGATGCGGGACCGGGCGACGATCGCCACCGCGCTCCGGGCCGCCGAGCTCGGCCAGCTCGTGATTTCGACGCTGCCCACGCCGACGGCGATCGGGGCGATCAACTACGTCCTCGCGGCGTTCCCCGAGGAGGAACGGGAGATGGCCCGGATGCGGCTGGCGGACGCCCTGCGGGCGGTCATCGCCCAGCGCCTTCTCCCCCGCAAGGATGGCGACCGGATGATCCCTGCCGTGGAGATTCTCCGCGTCACCGGTGCGATCCGCGACTGCATTCTCACGCTGAGCCCGATCGAGAAGATTCACGACCTGATGGAATCCGGCCGGGAGGCGTACGGCATGCAGACCTTCCAGCAGCACCTCCAGGAGCTGGTGCAGTCCGGCATGGTGGAGTACGAAGTTGCCCGGTCCGCGGCTCCGAGCCCGAGCGATTTCGAGCTGGCGATGCAGACGCTGGGTGGCGCCGTGCCCGAACCTCTTCGCGGGGACGTGCAGCTGTGAACCTCGAAGGAGTCCACCTTCCGGTCACCACGCCTTTCGATCCCGCGAGCGGGGAGGTCGACCTCGAGGGGTTCGCTGCGAACGTGGCCAAGTGGTGCACCCATCCGATCGCCGGCCTGGTGGTGGGAGGGTCGACGGGTGAGTTGGCGCTCCTGGAGGAGGAGGAGCTCTTCGCCCTGGTGGCGAGGGCCGCCCGCGTCCGTCGGGACGGAACCGCCCTGATCGTCGGGACCGGGATGGAATCCACCCGGGCCACGATACGGCGCTGCGTGAAGGCCGCGGCGGAGGGAGCGGACGCCGTGCTCGTCAAGCCGCCCTCCTATTATCGCGGACGGATGTCCCCGGAGGCGCTGCACGGCTTCTTCGCGTCGGTGGCCGACGCGTCGCCCGTTCCCGTGGTGATGTACCACGTGCCGAAGTTCGTGCCGGTCGACGTCGTGCCCGATCTCGCGGGAGAGCTGGCTCGGCACCCGAACATCGCGGGCATCAAGGACTCCTCGGCCGACATGCACAACCTCGGCGCCCTGTGCGAGGCGATCGGCGATCGGGGAACCGTGGTGGTGGGGGCGGGAACGCTCCTCTACCCGGGACTCGAGATCGGGGCGCGCGGTGGGATCATCGCCGTAGGGTTGCTCGCGGCCGCCGCGGCCTGCGAGCTCTACCGGGCGTTCATGGCGGGCCGGTCGGCCGAGGCGGGTCGCCTCCAGGAGCGCATCGGCCCGTTGCACAAGAAGGTGGTCGCCGGGACCGGAGTGCCCGGCGTCAAGTACGGACTCGATCGGCTCGGGTTCGTCGGCGGCCCCCCCCGGCCGCCGTTGCTCCCGCCGACGGGCCGGGAGCAGGATGAGGTCGAAGCGGCCCTCGCGGCTGCCGGCCTCCTGTAGAGTTCACCACGAGAGATCTGACCAGCCAGCCCGGTCGGGCGGGGAGCAAGAATTGTTCGACGACGAGACTCGGTGTGTTGTGCTCGTGGGCGTCCAGTGGGGCGACGAGGGCAAGGGCAAGATCACGGACGTGCTGGCGGAGCAGGCGACCCTCGTGGCACGCTACCAGGGAGGCGCCAACGCCGGGCACACGGTCCTCGTGGGGGACGAGGAGTTCATCCTGCACCTGATTCCGTCGGGCGCCCTGTATCCGCACGCCCGGTGCGTGCTCGGCAACGGGGTCGTGCTCGATCCGCATACGCTGATCGACGAGATCGAGATGCTCGAGTCCCGGGGTGTCGCGATCGAGGATCGCCTCGGCGTGTCGCGCAGGGCTCACCTGGTGCTTCCCTATCACAAGCAGCTGGATGGAGCTCGGGAAGCCGCCAGGGGAGCGGCCGGCATCGGGACGACGAAGCGCGGCATCGGACCCGCCTACCGGGACAAGATCTCGCGGAGCGGACTTCGCGTGTGCGATCTCGAGGATCCGGACTACTGCTGGGCCGTGGTACGTGAGGGCGCGGCCACCGCGAACGTCCTGCTCGACAGCTATGGAGTGGCCGACCGGGCCGACGCCGATGCCATCATGTCGGAGCTCGAGTCCGTGACGGCCCGGATCGTGGCTCTGGGCACGGACAGCGGCGCCGAGATCCGGGCCGAGCTCGCCCGAGGGGGAAAGGTCCTTCTCGAGGGCGCCCAGGGGTCGCTCCTGGACGTGGATCACGGCACGTATCCGTTCGTCACTTCGTCCAACACGACCGCGGGCGGGGCCGCCGCTGGCGTGGGGATCGGTCCCACTCTCATCGACGAGGTCCTCGGGGTGGTCAAGGCCTACACGACCCGGGTCGGCGCGGGACCGTTTCCGACCGAGCTCCAGGGCGATGAGGCGGAGCGGCTGCGCCGGCTGGGCGCGGAATTCGGGGCCACGACCGGCCGTCCGCGAAGGCCGGGGTGGTTCGACGGCGTAGTCGTTCGACACGCCGCGGGCGTGAACGGTCTCACCGGTTTGGCCGTGACGAAGCTCGACGTCCTCGACGCGTTCGAGGACTTGCAGCTCGGGATCGGGTACGAGCTCGATGGCGCGACGACGGCCAGCTTCCCGGAGCGGGCGAGTGCGATCGAGAGGGTGCGTCCGGTGTACGAGACGGCGGAAGGGTGGCTCTCTGAAACAGGTGAATGTCGGTCGTGGGAAGAGCTTCCGGAGTCGGCGCGCCACTATTTGAAGCGCATCGAAGCGGTGGCCGAGGTGCCGATCCGGATGGTGTCGGTCGGTTCGGCCAGGAGCCAGATCATCCGGGTCCGCTGATCCGTCACGTCAAGCCGCGTTCCCCGCGGCACTTCGGACGACGGCGGCGAGCCTGCTGCCTGGCGGTGGGCCTGCTCGGGGTGCTGGCGGCGTCCCCTCTGGCCGGGCAGCCAGCGTCGGACACACGGCTCACGGTGCGCATCACGGGCATCCGGGACTCGCTGCTCACCAACGTCGAGAGCCTCACAGAAATCGTCGCTCTGTCGCGCCAGAGGACCGTGCGTCCGGGTCACGTCTACCGGCTGTACGATCGGGCCCCCGAGCAGATCCGTCGGGCCCTCCAGCCCTTCGGCTACTACCAGCCAACGATCGAGTCGTCGCTGGACACGGAAGGGTCCCCGTGGGTCGCCGTGTTCCAGATCGATCCGGGTCCGCCCACGCTGGTCGATCGACTCGACGTCCGCGTGCTGGGTCCAGCCGGTTCGGACAGCGCGTTCCAGGCGGCCCTCCGCCGACTGCCGCTCCAGGAGGGCAGGCGCCTGTCTCACCCGGCCTACGAGCAGGCGAAGACATCTCTCGAGTTCCTCGCGGCCGACCGCGGCTATCTGGAGGCCGAATGGGACTCGGTCGGGGTCCTCGTGGACCTGACGACGAACCGCAGCGAAATCACGATGCGGATGACCTCGGGGCCCCGCTTCCGTTTCGGGCCCGTGTCGCTGGACTACGAGTGGGTGAATGAGGACATCCTGGCGCCCTACGTCGGCTTCGAGACCGGCGACCCGTACGACGCTTCGGTTCTGCGCGACCTGCAGTCCGGGCTCTCGGGAACCACCTACTTCGCCAACGTCGAGATCGTTCCGCGTCTGGATCTCGCCGACGACGAGCTGCGCGTTCCGATCGAGGTCCACACCACGCCACGGAAGACGCAGCGGTGGGAGGTGGGGGTCGGATACGGCACCGACACCGGTCCGCGCATTCGGTTCGCCGCGGAGTTCCGTCGTCTCAACCGCCGCGGGCACTACGCGGACGGGGAGGTTCGGCTGTCCATGACGGAACAGAGCATCACGGCTCGTTACAACATCCCGGTCGGTCTTCCGAACCCCTCCCTGTGGACTCTCACCGGGCGATACGGCCGCATCGAATGGGTCACCAGCAAGACGGTCCAGGGGCTGGGCGGGGTGAGCTTCGCGCACATGCGCGGGCCGGTTCGCGAGGTGTTCTCGCTACTGTACCAGCACGACGACTTCTCCGTGGCCAGCGATACGGCGGTGTCCGGTCTCACTCAGCCGGTGGCCGCGTGGACCTATTCCCGGGCCGACAATTTCCTGTTCGCCACGCGCGGAATCGGGACCACCCTCGAGCTCCGGGGCGCTGCCCAGGGCTTCGGCTCCACGGCGGATTTCTTCCGGGCCTGGACGTCGGCGAAGGTCATCCGGGGAGTGACTCCGAAGCTCCGCGCCATCGTCCGGGCCGACGTCGGCTGGCTCACCACCCACCAGTTCGCGGGGCTTCCGCCCTCCACCCGGTTCTTCGCCGGGGGGGACCGCAGCATCCGGGGATACGACTACCAGTCTCTGGGTCCCGAGGACGAGACCGGGGCGGTGACGGGCGGTAATTCCCTCGCCGTGGGAAGCCTCGAGCTCGACTACCGGTTCCTCGAGAAGTGGGCCGTGGCCGTGTTCCTCGACGCCGGGAACGCGCTACGGGACTTCAGCGGTGATGTCGCGATTGGAACCGGGTTCGGGGCCCGCTGGATCTCGCCGGTCGGCATGGTCCGGGTCGACCTCGGGTTCGGGCTCGACAAGGAGGGCAGCCCCCTCCGACTCCATCTCTCGATCGGACCGGACTTCTGATGGCGACGCGACGCGCTCGATCGAGATGGCGCAGGCCACGGTGGTGGCTGGGAGGGCTGGTCGTCGTTCTCCTGCTGGGATTCGCGGGTGTCGCGTTCGTGGTCGGCACGACGGCCGGTGGACGCGTCGCACTCTCGGTCGCCACCCGCTGGCTACCCGATGCCGTGCAGGTCACGGTGGTGGAGTTCTCCGGGCGCCTGGCGGATCGGTTCGAGCTGAACTCGGTGCACCTTCGCTTGCCGGACGCCGAAGTGGAGGTGGAGCGGGTCTCCGTCGAATGGCGTCTCGTGGACCTTCTGCGGCGCCAGGTGCACATCCGTTCGATCCGGGTCGAGCGGGTGAACGTACGGTTGCTCGACGAGGCGGCCAGTGCGTCCGCCCGTCCGAGTGCGGCTGCGGACTCCGCGGAGTCGGCCGGACCTCCGTTCGCGGACCTGCCCGTGCACGTCTCCGCGGATGCGATCACCCTCGGTTCCGTGACCGTCCGCCGCGGCGACTCGGTGTGGGTGGAGGATGGGGCCGTGAGGGCGAGCGGAACTCCCGGCGACTACAACCTCGAGCTTGCGGCAACCGCCACGCTTCCCGGGCTTCCGGCCGCGCCGGTGTATGCCAGCGGGCGCGGCTCGAATCAGGCCCTGCACATCGATTCGATGACCGTCCACGCGTTGGAGGGCAGTGTCCGTGTGGAGGGAACCGTTTCCTGGTGGCCGGAGGTCGGCTGGGACGTCTCCGCCCGAGTCGACACGGTGCGCCCGGCCGGGCTGCTGTCGAATCCGGATGAATGGACCGGCGCCCTCTCGTCGCGAATGTCGGCGGTCGGCGGCCTGACCGCCTCCGGCAGCCTGGAAACCGACGTGGCCGTGGACACCGTGTACGGCGTCCTGCGCGGCGAGCCCGTGGAGGCCGCCCTGTCGATTCGCGCAGAGGGCAAGGATCTGGACATCCGGGACGCGAACCTCGCCTGGGGCCCGGCGCAGCTTCGAGCGAGCGGGAAGGCCGCCGACTCGCTGGACCTGTCATTCGAACTTCGAATCCCCGATCTCGGACTGCTGGTGCCCGGCGCGGCCGGCCTCGTGACCGCGAGCGGCCGGGCCGCCGGAACCCGCGCGACGCCCCGGATCCAGACGGTCTTCGAGGCTCAGATGGTACGCTTCGAGGATGCGGAGATCGAGATCGCGAGCGGAGAAGCGGAGCTCGACCTGGCGGGTCCGTTGCGTGGATCGATCGAGTCGCGGGGGCTCCGCCTGGCGGGCTACGAGGCGGATTCCGCCACCCTCGTCCTCACCGGGCGCCGGAGCGACCACCGGCTGGAAGCGTGGGCACGGGGTGCGCGCGTCGAGCTCGAGGTGGCGGCTGCGGGAAGTCTGAATCCGGACAACGTCTGGTCCGGTACGGTCCAGAGCTTCCGATTCGCTGCCGACACCGTGGGCTCCTGGGTTCTCGCGGACCCGGCATCCGTTCGGTTGGGAGGTGGGGAGATACGCCTGGTTGGAGCCTGCCTCGACTCTCCGCCGACCCGGGTATGCGCCGAGGGCGAATACGGCGACGGTAGCTTCCGGGGGGCCGCGACGGTGGACTCCCTCGATCTCGGTACCTTCGATCGCTTCCTGCCGGACGGTCTGTCGGTGCACACGGTCGTCGATGCGGAAGCTCGGGTGGACTTCGGGCCCGAGGATGGACTGCTCGGCGCGGTCGAAATCCGGACGAGCTCCGGCGAGCTGACTCGCGCCGCGCAGAGTCGCGCCCGGACCCTCCGATTCGCTCCCGTCGTGCTCACGGCGGAGGCCGGGCCCGAGGGGGTACGGGCGGAGTTCGATCTCCACCTGACGGACACGGTCTCCGTTCGCCTGCTCGACGCGAGCGGATCGCTCGAGATTCCGTCGGTGATTCGTTCCACGGCGGACCTGACCGCCCTTCGCGGGCAAGCCATTTCGATACACGCGCAGATCGGTTCCGAGGACCTTTCCTTTCTATCGAAGGAGATTCTGCCGCGGTGGGATGTGGAGGGACGGTTCGAGGCCAATGCGGATCTCGACGTCACGCCCGACGGCGGACTGGACGGACGGGTGGCGGCGACCACGGAGGGTCTGACGCTGCGTAACACGGCCCGGGCTCAGGGGTGGGTCCTCACCGTGGATCCGGCGAGACTCGAGCTCGAGGTCGGGGCCGAAGGTCTGTCGGGAACGACGGACATGATCATCTCATCACCGCAGGATGGCGAGCTTCTCACCGCGGTCGGTTACGTCCGCATGCCGAGCCTCACGAATATCTCGTTCGATCCGGCCCGGCAGCCACTGGAGGGGAGTCTGGAAGTCCGCCTCGGCAGCCTCGAAATCCTTCCGGCGTTGATGCTCGATGTCGCCGAGGCGCGGGGCAGCTTTCTCCTGACGACGCGACTGGGCGGAACCCTGGCGGAGATCACCGTGGACGGGGAGGCCAGCCTGTCCGATGGATACGCGCTCGTGCCGCTGCTCGGACTCGAACTGCAGGACATCGGCTTCCACGCGGAAGGCCGTCCGGATGGCCGGATCGAAGTGAGCGGTCAGCTTCGGTCGGGAGAGGGGCTCCTGACCCTTTCAGGACGCTCCGAGCGCTATCCTTCCGCCGAGACGCCGACCGTGTTTCAGGTGCGTGGGGACCGGGTCCAGGTCCTGGACATCCCGGAAGTGAACGTACTCGCCTCACCACAGCTCGATCTGGCGTTCAATGGCTCGCGCGCCGATATCACCGGCCAGGTGTTGATCCCCCGCGCACGACTCGGGTTTCCAGAGATTCCTCCGTCCGCCGTCGTCCCCTCCGATGACGTCGTGATCGTGGGCGATACCGCTACGCAGAGGCAGCCTCCCGTCCCGGTGACGGCCAACATTCAGGTCTCGCTGGGCGACGACGTCACGT
>NZ_JBZQEK010000137.1:0-3433 GCF_058719085.1 Candidatus Benthicola sp. | reverse complement strand
GAGATCACCGGCCTGTCGAACAACAACTACATCCTGACCACCTGCCCGCCGGAGAAGCTGGACGAGGTGACCGATGCGCTGCGTCCCCTGCTGCGCCGGTTCGGCGGCATCTGCATCGTCTCCGAGGCGCGCTGGCTGTCGCACTGAGCCGCGACGCCCCCGGTTCATTAGGTTTCTCCCGTGACGTGGCCGACGTGATTTCCCGAGAGGCAGTGACGAGATGAGCGACATATACGATTTCCAGAAGCGCCGGGCCGAGAGCCAGGGCATCGACTTCGGGGCCATCGACTGGACGGGGGTCCGCAAGGCGTTGCGCTGGGGGCTCGTGGTCGTGGCGCTGATCATCCTGTGGAACGTGCTCCGGCGGCTGGGGATCTTCTACACCGACTGGCTGTGGTTCCGCGAACTCGGGTACGACTCGGTGCTCGTGAAGATCGCCGTGACCGGCGGGGCCCTCTTCCTCGCCTCGGCCGTCGTGTTCGCGGTCGCCGGGATCCCGAGCCTCCTCGCCGCCGCCCGGGCCACCGAGCGCGCCCCGCTTCCCGAGGCGCCGCTCGAGGTGTCGGACTACCTGCGGGTGCACGCGTTCCTGAAGCGTCTCGGCCTCGGGGTGGTGCTCCTCGTCGCCCTCTTCCTCGGCTCGTACGCGGCCTCGAACTGGGAGACCGTGCTTCTCGCCATGAACGCGGTCCCGTTCGGGGAAGCCGACCCGATCTTCGGCCACGACTTCTCGTTCTACATCTTCACCCTCCCGGCGCTCCGCTTCCTGCACGGCTGGCTCGTCGGGGCGGTGGTGGCGCTCGGGATGATCGTCCTGGTGTTCCACAACCTCACCGGCCGGCTGCGGGGCGAGACGGCGGCGCTTCCGATCGCCTCCCGCACCTGGATCGCCGGCCTCGGGGCGGCGCTCTTCGTGCTCATCGCGATCGGCCACTGGCTCGGCCGCTACGAGCTCCTGTTCTCGCCCACCGGGACGGTGTTCGGCGTCGGGTGGACCGACGACCACGTCAACCTGCCGGGACGGGCGCTGCTCGCCGTCATCGCCCTCATTACGGCCGGCTTCCTGGCCTTCTCGGCGATCCGCTTCCGGGGATACAAGTGGATGGCCTGGCCGGTGGTCGGGTGGCTGGCTCTCGTGGTGCTGGTCGGGTCCGTCGCCCCCGGCCTCATGCAGCGGCTGCGCGTCGAGCCGAGCGAGCTGGCGCTGGAGCGCGAGTACCTGGCCTCCAACATCGAGTACACCCGGAAGGCCTTCGCTCTCGAGGGGATGGAGTCCCGCGACCACCCGGCGCGCGGGACGATCGACGCCGGCATCGTGGAGGAGAACCAGGGGACCATCCGGAACGTGCGGCTGTGGGACGAGGGGCCGCTGCTCCAGAGCTACAACCAGATCCAGTTCTTCCGCCTCTACTACGACTTCATGCAGGTGCACACGGACCGGTACACGGTGGACGGCGAGCTGAGGCAGGTGATGCTCGCCACCCGGGAGCTGTCGGCCAACAAGCTCCCCTCCGAGGCGCAGCGGTGGATCAACCGGCGGCTCCAGTTCACGCACGGCTACGGCGTCGCCATGAGCCCCGTCACCGAAGTGGAAGCGGGCGGGCGCCCCACCTTCTTCATCCGCGACGTGCCTCCGGTGGGCCGGATCCCGCTCGAGCAGCCCGAGATCTACTACGGTCTCCGCAGCCTCGACTACGTGATCGCCCGGAGCGGCATGCAGGAGTTCAACTACCCGGGGACGGACGGCCCGGTGTACACGAGCTACGAGGGGGAGGGAGGGGTCGTGCTCGGCTCCCTGTTCCGCCGCCTGCTGTACGCGTGGCGGTTCGGCGACCTCAACATCCTGATCACCGGCGAGATCGGTCCGGAGAGCCGCATCCAGTACCGGCGCACCGTGGCCGAGCGGGTGGGCACGATCGCGCCCTTCCTGCTCAAGGACCGGGAAGCCTACGCCGTGGTGGCCGACGGCCGGGTGTCGTGGATCCAGGACGCCTACACGGTCACGCACCGGTATCCGTACGCCACCCGGTGGAGCGCCCGGTTCAACTACATCCGGAACAGCGTCAAGGCGGTGGTGGACGCGTACGACGGGAGCGTGGACTTCTACGTCTACGAGCCCGACGACCCGCTGATCCAGACGTGGAGCGCCGTGTTCCCGGGCCTGTTCAAGGCGAAGGAAGAGATGCCGGAGCACCTGAGAGCGCACGTCCGGGTGCCGCTCGACCTGTTCACCGTGCAGACCCGCATGCTGCTGCAGTACCACATGCAGGACCCGGTGGTGTTCTACAACAAGGAAGACCAGTGGGACATCCCCGTGCAGAGCTCGTTCGGACGCACCGAGCAGCTGCGCCCCTACTACATCGTGGCGCGCCTGCCGGGCGAGGTCGGCGAGGAGTTCCTGTTGATCCAGCCCTTCACCCCGGACAACCGGCACAACCTGGTGGGGTGGATGGCGGCCCGGAACGACGGGGAGCACTACGGGGAGCGCATCCTGTTCCGCTTCCCGACCGGGCGGCACGTCGACGGTCCGAACCAGATCGAGGCCCGCATCGACAACGACGCGGTGATCTCCGAGCAGTTCACCCTGTGGGGCCAGGTCGGCTCCGAGGTGGAACGGGGGATCCTGCTGGTGATCCCGATGGGCGACGCCATCCTGTACGCCGAGCCCGTGTTCCTGAAGCCGGAGACGCTCGAGTTTCCCGAGCTGAGGCGCATCATCCTGGCCGATGTGGAGCAGGTGACGATGCATCGCTCCCTGCAGGCCTCGGTGGATGCGCTGATCGGCGAGCGTCCCGCCGTGGCGCCGGTCTACGAGGAGGCGGTGCCCGAGCCACTGACCGGCGAGCGGGAGGCCGCGGCCGAGATCGGGGAGGCCCCGCCCGGAGAGGCCCGCGAAGAGGGGGCGGCCGGGGTGGAGACCCGGCGCAGACCGGACGTCGAGGTGAGCCCGGCGCTGGTGGACTCGATCCGCCAGACGCTCGACCGGCTGAACGAGCTGCTCGAGAGGCTGGAGCGGGAAGGGGGCTAGAAGCCGCACTGCCGCAGACCTTTGCGGCGCCCCGACCCTCGTATATACTGGCGCATGCCAAATAACTCCGTCTGGGAGCGCGTGCGCCGCGCCCGAATGGTCCGAGTCGTTCTCGTCTACCTGGGCGCGGCGTGGGGCGTCCTGGAGGTCACCGAGCTCCTCCAGGACAGCCTGTCGCTGCCCGAGTGGGTCCTTCCCGTCGCTTTCCTCCTCCTTCTCATCGGCCTCGTCATCATCGCCGCCACGGCGTGGGTGCAGGCGGGTCCGGGGGCGGTCGCGTCAGTGTCGCCTGGTGGCGAAGCTGCGGGGGCGGAGGACGCCGGCGCGGGGGGCGAGGAGCTTCCGGGCCCGTGGGAGGTCGACGCGAAGGGTCTGGCGTCGAGCCTGAAGCGGGGCCGCCTTCCG
>NZ_JBZQEK010000136.1:0-19535 GCF_058719085.1 Candidatus Benthicola sp. | reverse complement strand
GTCCGATCGGCCGCTCGCCGGCCGTTCCGTCTCAGTCGCCGAAGCCCCTCAGCACGTCTTCCAAAGTCGGGGAGCCGATCTCCTGCAGCTCGTAGCGCACCCGGACGCTCGGCTTGTCGATCTTGATCAGGCGGCGCAGGTCGATCGGTGTGCCGATCACCACGAGATCCGCCGGGGTGTCCGCGATCGTCTGCTGCAGTTCGGCCGTCTGCTCCGCCCCGTAGCCCATGGCGGGCAGGACGCTTCCGGTCGTCGGGTACTTGGCGTACGTGTCGGCGATCGTGCCGGCAGCCCACGGGCGCGGATCGAGGATCTCACCGGCTCCGTAGCGACGCGCGGCCACCCACCCGGCGCCGTACGCCATCTCTCCGTGGGTCAAGGTGGGGCCGTCTTCCACCACGAGCACCGTACGGCCGCGGATCTGGTCGGCGCCGTCCACGAACAGCGGGCTGGCCGCATCGATCATCGTCGCGTCGGGATTCAGGGCCCGGGCTACGGCACGGGCCTCTTCGACCTGCTCGAGGCTCGCCGTGTCGACCTTGTTCACCACGATCACATCGGCCATGCGCACGTTGGCCTCGCCCGGGTGGTACCGGGCCGCGTGGTCCGGACGGTGTGGATCCACGACGGTGATGTAGAGGTCGGCTTCGTAGAAGGAGAGGTCGTTGTTGCCGCCGTCCCAGATGACCACGTCGGCTTCCTTCTCGGCCTCGCGGAGGATCGCCTCGTAGTCCACGCCCGCATATACGATCCGGCCGGCATCCAGGTGCGGCTCGTACTCCTCCCGCTCCTCGATCGTCACGTCGTGCTTCGCGAGGTCGTCGTAGGTGGCGAAGCGCTGCACGGCCTGTGCGGCGAGGTCTCCGTACGGCATCGGGTGCCGGACCACTACCACCTTCTTGCCCCGGCCCGTCAGAATCTCGGCCACGCGCCGGCTCGTCTGGCTCTTTCCGGAACCGGTCCGGGCGGCGCACACGGCCACCACGGGCTTCGAGGACTTCAGCATGGTGCGCGTGGCGCCGAGTAGCAGGTAGTCGGCGCCCGCCGCGATCGCCCGCGACCCCAGGTGCATGACGTGCTCGTGGGTGACGTCGCTGTAGCCGAACACGACCACGTCCACGTTCAGATCGCGGATGAGGCGCTCGAGCTCTTCCTCGGCCTCGATCGGGATGCCGCTCGGGTACCGCGGACCGGCCAGCTCCGCCGGGTAGGTCCGTCCTTCGATGTCGGGAATCTGGGTCGCGGTGAACGCAACGACGTCGTAGTCGTCGTTGTCCCTGAAGCAGGTGTTGAAATTATGAAAATCCCGGCCGGCGGCGCCGAGAATCAGAGCGCGCTGCGCCATTCGAACCTCCTGGGAGACTCATTCGCTCAGAATGTCGAGGTCGGTTCGGCGGAGCTTCTCGCCGAGACCCCGTGCGAGGTTTCGATACAGTACGACACCTATGCCCGGCCGCAAGCGAACGAGGTTCTCGAGGTCCTGTTTGGTGAGCACGCCGGCCTCGACCGGCGTCAGTGCCCGGGCGGTCGCGGCGTGCCGGCTGCCGGTGAGCACCGAGATTTCGCCCAGGCACTCACCCGCACGCACGCGGCCGATCGGGTCGGTGCGCCCTTCGAGGTGCACGGCCACGTCGCCGTCCAGGACGAAGTACATTTCCTCGCACGGCTCGCCCTGGCGGAAGATCTCGCTTCCCTGGGGAAACTCCCGGTGGCGGCAGGCGCCGGCGAGTCGGGTCATCTGCTCTTCCTCCAGCCCCTCGAAGAGACCCACCCGGTCGACCACGGCCGCCACCCGCGGCAGCACCTCCCGCCTGCGAAACGCCGACAGCACCAGCTCCGCCATGTCGCTGACCGGGGGAATGAGCATCATCGAGCCGAGGTCGAGCGGGATGAGCAGCTTGGCGAACTTGACCAGATCGAGCCGCTCCACGTCCATGAAGGCCAGCGCCGGGGCATAGGCCACGGGAACGAAGCCCAGCTGAAGGGCCGTTCTCTGCATTCGCGGGGCGTGGGCGCTCACGTCCAGCTCGAGATAGGAGATGTCCCATTCGTCCCGGGCCCTCTGCTCCAGCTCGGTGAGGAGGAACCGGATCACGTCGTCACGGAGGGAGATGAGCTCGAACACCCGCACCACCCGATCCAGCCGTTCGAGGGTGAATCCGACCGCCCCCACGATGTGGCCGCCTTCCCGGGCCACGAGGTACTTCGAGTGGTGCGAGATGAGCTTGAAGTAGCCGTACTGCAGTCGCATCGGACCGAACACCTCGCGGCTCCGCACCCGGCCGCGCTCGATCCGCATCAGCCTGGAGTACCCCTCCGTGGTCAGCTCGCTGACGCTGAAATCGTGACCGAACGGATACGGTGTGGATTCTTCATCTACGATCACGTCCACCGGCATCCGGCACGCCTCGAGGGCGGTCGCTCCCAGGCGGTAGAGCTCGGGCACCACGCGCGGGTTGTTCCGCCGCAGCTCCCGGCCGCGGCCGAACAGCTGCATCATGAAGGCCATGTTCTCCCGCTGTGAGCCGAACATGTACTTCAGCGGCAGGAAGCCGACGGTCGCGAAGCCCTGTTTGAGCGCAATGGCCTGGGTGAACGGGTGCGTGACGCGTGCCTCGATGACGCCGACGTGGAGTCGGTCCTTCACCGTGATCAACCGCTGCTCGAGCAGCCGGGTGCCGATGCCGCGCCGACGGTAGTCGGGGTGCACGGCGAGCCGCCCGAACTCGCCGACCAGGTCCGTGTAGGCGCCGACTTCCAGGATCACGGAGGCCGTGCCTACGATGCGGTCGGCCTCCGTGTCCTCCGCCACGAGCATGAGCGTCTCGTCGGAGAAGATCAGCTTCTTGATCTCGTATTCTTCGTAGTACTGCGGGTAGGCGTAGTCCTCACCGTAGGTCGCCAGGTAGATGTCGATGATCCCCTGGACGTCCGCATCCCTCGCCTCGCGGATGGTGATCACGGCTCACCCCCCGGGGATCGCTGCCCGACGTCCCGCCCCGCCCGGGGCGAGCGCCCGGCCGGCTTCGCGGGCCACGGCCGCGAGCCACGCGGCCCCCGGCGCCAGCACGCCCTCATCCAACCGAAACCGGCTGGAGTGCGCCGGATGCACCTCTCCCTCCGGCGGTCGAATGCCGAACCGCACGTAGCAGCCGGGAATCTGCTCCAGATAGATGGCGAAGTCCTCTCCGCCCATGTTGGCTCCGCGCATGGCGTGCCGAACACATCCCGGCTCCAGCACGGCACGGCCCGCCGCTCGAGCCACCCCGAGCATGGGCGGACGGTTCACCAGCGGCGGCGTTCCCTGCGACAGCTCGAAGGTGATCTGTGCCTGGTGCAGCTGGCCTACGGAGGCACACACCCGCTCCAGGGAGCGCACCACCTGGTCCCGGACGGACGGCTCGTGCGCTCGTATGGTGCCCTCGAGGATGGCCGTTCCGGCGATGACGTTGGAAGCGCCGCCCGCCTCGAACCGGCCGATCGACAGCACGGACGGATTCGCGGGATCGATCTCCCGCGAGACGATGGTTTGCACCGCCATCACGATGAGACTGCCCACGACCACCGCGTCCACCGTCTCGTGAGGCCGCGCCGCGTGACCCTGTCGGCCTCGAATCGAGATCCGGAACGCGTCGGACGAGGCGTTCACGACGCCTTCCACGATGCCCAGGATGCCGGTCGGCAGGCGGGAATCGACATGACCGCCGAACACCGCCGCTGCTTCGTCCAGGGCCCCGGCCTCCACGAGGGCCCGCGCTCCCTCGCCGACCTCCTCGGCCGGCTGGAACAGGAGCCGTACGGGAAGAGGGGGTGGCTCGGGCTCCGACAGAAGCAGCTCCGCTGCGCCCACCAGCATCGCGGCGTGCGCATCGTGTCCACAGGCGTGCATGACGCCGTCCACGCACGAGGCGAACTCGAGCCCGGTCTCTTCGTGAATCGGGAGGGCATCGATGTCGGCCCTGAGAGCGATCCGAGGCCCGTCCACGGCGCCCGGCAGCTCCGCGACGAGCCCCGTTTCGAGGGGTCGGGACCAGGCGATGTGGAGGCGGTCGAGCTCGAGGGCGAGTCGCTCCGTCGTGCGGTGCTCGTTCCAGCTCAGCTCGGGGTAGCGGTGCAGCTCGCGCCGCAGGACCACCATCCGCTCGATCAGGGACGGGGCAGGAGCGTTCATGTTCGAACCTTCCCGGCGAGGGTCGCATCCCGGTCGCCGGGAGCCGACCGATCACCAGCATAAGAATAGCATGCTCGAGCGCGAACCGCTGGCGCGGCGCCGCCCGGGGAGGGTCCCGAAGGGTGTCAGGCCTGGCTGAACCGATCGAGGAAGGCGCGCTCGCGCTCGGTGAGAGACGAGACGCCCTCGGTGCGGAGCTTGCTCATGATCTCGTCATACGCTTCGCGGTTGACCGGATGCAGCGACTCGCGATCGATGGCCGCCCAGCGCTGCGCGGCGTCGCGATCCTGCAGCCAGCCTCGCCGCTGGGAGCCCTCGGCCTTGCGCTTGAACCGAGCGGCCGGTGACCGGACGTCTCTCCACTTCATGTAGATCCAGGCCCCGAGAAAGCCGCCCAGGTGTGCGTGATGGGCGATCTGCTGGGGCGTGCCCGCCACCTCCATGGCGATGCCGCCCACCGCGATCAGCGTGGCCAGAAACACCATCGTCCGGATCCGGATGGGGATGGGGATCGGGATGATGAGGATCCGCTCGTCGGGCCAGTAGTGTGCGAAGGCCAGGAGCACCCCGTAGAGGGCCCCCGAGGCCCCGACGACCGCCGTCATGGGAGAGAACGACGGAATCAGGTACGGGACGACGACCGACACGAGCCCCGCGACGACCCCGCTGAAGAAGTAGAGCTGAAGGAACGCCCGGCTGCCGAGTCGGCTCTCGAGGCGCGGTCCGAAGAAGTAGAGCACGAGCATGTTGAACGCGAGGTGCCAGAGGCCGCCGTGGAGGAACATGTAGGTGACGAGCGTCCACGGCCGGCTCAGCGCCCAGTCGGGGACGAGCGCGAACATCGTGTACAACGAGGGCATGACCCTCGAGAGGAAGTAGATCGCAACGTTCGCGGCCAGAAGCCGGCCTACCCAGGGAGTCATGCAGGCAACGGTACCCGACCCGCGTGCACGACGCCAGTAGCGTTCCGGGCGGCGGGACGCGCGCCATCCATTCGGTCGGCTAGATCGGAATCCAGTAGCTGGCCTTGATGGCGATGTAGCTCCGCCCGGGCTCGCCCAGACTTCTCCAGGCGTCGCCGGGGTACACCGGGTCCGGTCCGGTGACCGGGACCTCGGAGCCGTTGTCGACCTGCCAGACCAGGAAGAGGGTCGAGCCGGGCTTCCACTCCCAGCGGAGCACCACGTTGCTGCGGAAGGACAGCGCCTCGAAGTCGTCCCTCTCGAAGGTGAAGGAGTCGTCGCCGTCGGTCACGGTGATCTCGCGCGGCGCCGGTCCGGTACTCTCGGTGATCGTGGTGCCCTCGGTACCGTACACCCGGAGGTCGCGGCTTCGGGCGGCCCGCAATTCTCCGTAGTCGTAGAACTCGCCGCTGGCCGCGAAGGGTTCGGCGTACAGCTCGAGGCTGAGGTCCGGGGTGAAGGCATAGTTGACCCGGAAGCGGGCCGAGATCTCGCTGTAGTCCAGATACGCGAACACGTACCGTGAACCGTACGTGGCGTCGCTGCCGCCGTCGAAACGCCCCACGTACTGCCGGGGCTCGACCTCCCTTTCGTACTCGGGTCTCACGCTGATCTGCCAGGCCCCTCCGGGGCGAAGCTCCAGGTTGCCATCGAAACGGGCGGACCAACCTCCGAGCTCGTCCCGGTAGTAGCGACCGTCGAGGCTGAAGGTGGTCAGCTTCCGTCGATCGGACCGCATTCCGAGGTTCCCACCCCAGGCTGCAGCCGTACCCATCGAAGGTCCGCCCCGCGTGAGGATGTCGCTCTGGGCGCGCGGCTGGTACGAGACCTCGCCGTCGAAGCTCCAGAAACTGAGCAACGTCACGTCGCCCCTCAGCTCGAAGTCGCTCGGCTGGCGGACCCACCCGTAGTTCCACGTTCCACCGCCCTCGAGCCGGACGGAATAGCTGCGAAACGTCTTTCCGGGAACGGTCTCCCGGTACCGGATGGAGCCATTGGCCTGGATTCGATCGGCCTTGCGGAGCTGGCCGGCATCGTTGATGTCGAGCCCGGGCGAATAGAGCTCGCCGCCGATCTCCCACAGCCAGTGCCGGGCCGTGGTGCGCTCGAACTCGACCTCGGCCGCGTAGCCCGAAAGAGAAGTCCGGGTCGTGTCGTAGGTGATGTAGTCGGCGTCCGGTCGCTGGAAGAAGTGCGTACTGGAACGCTGGACTCTGTCGATGGCACCGGTGGCGCCGGAGATATGGCTGCCGCCGACGAGGCCCCTCAGCTCGTAGGTGCCGCCCTGGATCCGGAGGTTCCAGTCCACCAGCCCGCCGTAGGCCTCCCGGTTCAGACGGGCGGCCAGGTCGTCGGTGTCGCTGAGGTCGCGCCGCACGCCCGTGAAAGCTGCCCCCACGGTCGAGCCCTCGATCCCGAATTCCTGGTTCACGCTCGCCACCAGCCAGCCGGCGGCCGGCTCGACGCGTGTCTCGCCGAACGCGTTGGTGGCGCTGTCCCAGGTCGCGGCGCTCTCCTCGGAAGTGACCGCGGCGAGCGCCCCGACCGAGAGCCCGCCCGGCGTGCGTCCGGTCAGCTTCGCCGCCCCGAGGATGGTCGTGTTCGGAGGCACGTCCGCGTAGTCCGCCGCAGGCCGGCCGCGCGGCGGAGCCCCGATGCGGCGGGAATAGAAGAGCCCCTCCGACTCGAGCAGCTCCTTACCCTCCACGAAGAACGGGCGGCGCTCCTCGAAGAAGATGGGGAAGGCCGAGAGATTGACCGCCGCCGGGTCGGCCTCGACCTGGCCGAAATCCGGGTTGAAGGTGGCGTCGAGCGTCAGGCTGGGTCCCACGCCCATCTTGAGATCCGCTCCGAACCGGGCGTCCACCTCCTGCTCGCTGCGAAACGGATCGTTCGGGTCCACCAGCGAGGGGCTCGTCAGGGTGGCGGCCGTGGCCGCGTACGGGGTCAGCTCGACGGGCCGCCGTGTCTCGATGCCCTGAAGACCGACGAGGTCACCGAACCACGAGGCCCATCCGGACGCGTTCCTCGGGACGGCGATCCAGTAGGAATCCTCCCCCTTCTGTGGGATGTATCGATTAATGTTGAGGCCGAAGGCGTTGTCCGGGCGCCGATTGTAGCGGATCTGCGAGAACGGGATCTCCATCTCCGCCGTCCAGCCGGTCGAGTCGATGACCGCCTCCGCCCGCCACACGGGGTTGAAGCTGTAATCCCGGTCCCCGTAGTCCTCGTCGTCCCGTCCCGAGTACCAGTCGAGCCTCGTGCCGGCTGCGGTGACCGCGAATCCGTAGTTGGAACGTCGGTTCTGGTAGCTGTCGATGAGGACGATGATGCGTTCCGAGTCACCTCCCTCGTCCCTGCGGGAGAGAATCGCCCGGATCCGTCCGGGGTCGGCCCGCATGCGCGCAGCCACGTACAGGGCCCGATCCGTGTAGGCGAACGCGACTTCCGTGAGCTCGGAGGCCGGCCTTCCCTCGTCCGGCTCCCGCTGCGTGAAGTCGGACGTGAATCGGGCCCGACCCCATATGCCATCGTCCAGCCGGCCGTCGACATGGACGTCTTCGCCCGGGTCGACCCGCGTGGCCTCGAGCGTCTTGCTCACGCAACCCGGCTCGGTGCGGCGGCACGGCGGCCAGCCGGGAACGGTGTCCCGGCTCTCGACCCGGGGGGATTCCTGGGGGACGAAGGTGGCCCTTGCCGATCCGGGGAGCGACAACATCCCCGCGAGCAGCCAGACGGTCGCGGCCAGCGCTCTGAAGCAAACGGATGAGATCTCGATCACGTGCCCTCGGCGGCTTCGCCCTGCCGCTCGGTTACACGAAAGCCACCCGCCATCCGGTCAAGTCCGGAGCCGGCCGGCTACCTCGATGGTCGTTGGAAAGGACACGCGAGGAGGGCGTAACGTTCAGTCGCCGGGCCCGGCTCCCGTCCCGGTCTCGCGGAGCGTCTCCAGGCGCTCCGGCGCATCGCCGAGATAGAGAAGACCCTCGATCCCCGGGCCCGTCTGCTGCAGCAGCCGCTCATAGGTTTCCCGGGCTCGATCCGCCTGCCCGAGCGCCTCGTAAGCCCGACCCTGAAGGTACAGGGCCGCCTGCAGCTGGAACGGGTCCATCCGGTTGGTGTCCACGGCGCGCCGTTCCATGTTCTTCGCCAGCTCGAGCGCCTCTTCCGCCCTCCCTACCTGGATGAGCGCCATCACCTCCAGCCCGACTCCGGCGATCAGCGCCGGTCGGGGCGCGGGGGCGAGATCCCGGGTCTCGTCGAACAGCTGCACGGCCGCGCCCGGATCCTCCTGGAACCAGGCGATGTGGGCGTCCGCCAGCCGGCCCACCAGCTCGGCCCGGTCCCGAATGATCGCGGGGGCGCGGGCGAAACGGGCGGCTGCGGTGTCGCGGACCTCCATCATCCCGTCGATGCGTCCCTCCGCGCCGGCGACCATGATGAGGCCGAAGAGAACGCCCCCGTTCAGCGGGTCCCGCACGTCGACGGCCCGGTACGCGGCTCCCGCTCGCTCGAACTGCCGGGTGAAGAGGTCGAGCTCGGCCGCCTCGAGGGTGGTCGGGATCCAGAGGTCCTCGCGGCCGAGGTTGATGGCCCGATCCGCGGCGCGCTGAAAGGCGTCGCGGGCTTCCCCGTACCGACCCTCAGCGGCGTACGTGTCGGCTTCCAGCTGGCGCACGAGTACGGCGATGTCGGCGTTCGGACTTTCCATATAAGGGCGGAGCGCTTCGCGGGCTCCTTCGCTGTCGCCGTCCCGGAGATATGAGCGCACCAGATGCTCGTAGGCGGGAACGAAGGACGGTTCGATGCTCAGCGCCGCCCGGAACTCCTCTCGCGCTTCCCGGTCACGTCCGATCATCTCCAGGATCTCGCCGCGGCTGTCGTGCGGGTTCGCCTGTCCGCTCTCCAGCTCCAGGTAGCGTCGGCTGAGGGTATCGGCGGCGATGGAATCGCCCGAGCGGCCTGCGATGTAGGCCAGATGATTGATCGCGGGTCCGAAGAACGGGTCGAGGGTGATGGCCTCACGGAGCACTTCCCGGGCCTCACCGGTCTGGCCCTGGCCGTCCAGAAACACTCCGAGCTGGTACCGGGCATCCTTTTCTTCCGGGTATCGTACGATCAGCTCACGGAGCAACCGTTCGGCTTCCTCCAGGTTTCCCTGAAGGTTGGCGGCGAAGAGGGCCTCGATCATGTAGCGGTCGCGCTCGGTCGCGTTGGCCTTGAACCGGTCGGCGTTGCTGAAGGCGAGAAGCGCCTCCTGGCCGGTGTTGGCCTGCATGCCGAGGCGCAGCCAGGCGATGGCGAACGTCGAGTCGAGCTGCACCGCTCGCAGGTAGCCATCCCGCGCCTGCTCGTTGAGGAAGCGCCTCTCGGCGAGGAGCCCCTCCTGGTAAGCGCGGAAGGCTTCCAGGTTGCGAGCCGCCGGCGTGAGCTCGGTCGGTGTGAACGACTCGCCGAGGAGCCGCCTCGACAGCCGGCCAGACACATCGTCCACGAGCGCGAACACGTCCGTTCCGCGAGCCGTCTCGGCCGCCGTGACCGTGCCGTCGGCGAGGTCGATGAGCTGGATGTTCAGGCGCATCTCGTCACCGACCGCGATGAACGATCCGCGTACCAGCGAGCGGGCGCCGGACCGCGCGGCGATCTGGAGAGCCTGGTCCTCGGGAATCACGTCCGTCTCGCTCCGTCCGGCCTGCCGCATGAGGTCGAGCAGACGCTGGGCGCTCACCACGCGCAGGTCGCCGAACTGGGCGAGGTTGGTCGTGAGCATGTCCGCGAGGCCCGGGCCCAGCCAGTCGAGGCTGTCGGCCCCGCTGTTGTTGGCGAGCGGAAGCACAGCGAGCGATCCCTCTCCGAGGTCCTCCGTCAACGCCCCAGCGGGCGCGAGCTGGGGGGATCGTGCCTCGGGCCGATCGCGCGTGAGTATGACGCCCGAGCCGATCAGGCCGATGACCACGAGGACGCCGACCGCGGCGGCCTCCGATCGGGGAACCGATCGCCGGGCGCCGGAGCCGTGGTGCCACGACACGATCAGCGCGATCAGGAAGCCGAGCACGATCAGGAGGAGGCTGGCGTCGAGGATCGCCCGATCGAAGCCGTAGTTCTCCACCACGAACCCGATGAACTCGAGCGCCACCCAGCCGGCGCCGAGATAGAGGACGGCCGTGCGCAGCACGTGCCGCTCCTGGAGTTCCTGGAGCAGCGTTCTTCCTTCGTCGCTCATGTGCCGGCGTCCTCCTCGAGGCGTTCCGAATCCCGCAAGCTAGAGTACGTGAAACGGCGCGGCCAGTTTCGAACCGGCCCGAGCGGGGCAGGCGATGCGAGAGCGCCGCCCGGGGCGGTGGCCCGGACGGCGCCTGGTCCTGCCTCGTGGCGAGCGGGGCCCGGACAGCAGGGCGCCGGCCCTTCCAGGCCGGAGCGTCTGCGGCCCCCCCGCGCTCAGCACCAGCGGACGCGCACCCGGTAGGTGATCGTCTCCTCTCCCCGTGCCGGGATCTTCACCGTGAACTTGAAGGTGTGAGCGTCCAGCTTCGTGGCGGCGTGAGACGAGGTGAGAATCTCCCAGTCGGCTCCCACCGGCTCGAACACCTCGACTTCCACCTCCTCGTCCTTGTGATTCCGGAGGTGGACCTCCCACTCGCTCTCGGTGACGCACTCGCCGATGATGTCGAAATCCATCTGCCGGCGGTCTCCGACCACGTCGAACGCCTCGCCCATCTTGATGCGGACCTTCTCATCCCGGGGCGTGTGGTCGATCCGGTCTTCGCCGATGAACTGCTGCGCCCCGGACGCATCGCTCTTGTAGACGCGAACGATGCCCGCCGGCAGGGGCATGCCGAGTCCGTTCTTCTCGCTGTTCTCGAAGTCGAGGAAGACACCGACCTTCTGGTTCGACTCCACCTGGCCGTACGAGCCCCGGAAGTAGTACGCCGCCCCGTAGAAGATGAGGCGCTTCCGGATTCCGAAATCGGCCGCCTCGAGGAGGGTGACCTGCTTCTGCTCGTTGTGGAGCACGGTGGCCGGACGGTTGAGGGTGTACAGGTGGTACTCGAAGAAAGCCTCCTCCGCGAACGCCTGGTCCATGGCCATCTCGGCGACCGGCGCCCTGGCGGCGGCCCGCGCGTAGGCCTTGCCCTCCGACACCCGCTGGACATCGCCGGCCACGAGCTTGAGCTGCGCGTTCTCGTAGCTCGCTCCGCTCTGGTTGGTGAGCGTCACCCAGCCCGTGATGTCGCCCCGCGCGTCATCCTCGCTCACCACCATCACGTAGTCGGCCTTCCAGTTCAGGTTGTGCGTCAGGTACGAGGTTTCGACCCGGGGCCGCTCCGATTCGCTGTCGAGCTTCCACAGCAGGGTGGGGCGGCTGATCAGGTTGTCCGGGACCTCCGGAAAGGCGAGCCGGCCCGGGTAGTTGAAGGTGATCTCGTCCCCGATCTTGAGGATCGTCCCCTGGTTCACGGACAGGACCTCGGCCTCGACCACCTCGTCCCGTCCCAGGACCTCGTTCCAGCGGTATACCTTCACCGTTCGGCCCACGTACTTCTCGAGCAGCTTCTGCGGGCTGAGCAGGTCGTACTGGTAATTCTGCTCCAGGACGGTCAGCCGCCCCCCGCCGAGGGCCCGCAGGTGAACGGTTTCCGGCTGGATGCTGGAGGCCACGTCTCCGAACTCGAGCGACACGCGCCCGCGGGCGAGCTCCAGGTCGCGGACTTCGCGTACGAGGCCGAAGTTCTGGTTGTACACGGTGATCATCACGGCGTCGCGGTCCGCCGCCGTGGAACGGAACCTGGGCGCCTCCTGGGCCCCGGCCGCCTCGGGATGAGGCACGGCCGCCGCGGCCACGTAGAAGAGGGCCACCACGAGTCCTGCAGCGATCTTTCTGATCATGTCCGTATCCTCCGAGAGTGTGTTCGCGCCTTCACTCACGGATGACGCTCAAGATCCCGATCCTTGCACATTTCTCTTCCGACCGGGAGGCTCGAGCACGGCCAGCGCCTGAAGGTTCCTCGTCGCCCGCGTGAGCAGGAGGATGAGCATGCCCGCCACGCCGAGCAGTCCGAGCACGTCGTAGGGGGTGAACGGGACACCGCCGATCCGGAACCGCATGGGGCCGAGGATCGCCGCCCCCGTGTTCAAGGCGATGAGCAGCACGCGCGCTTCCGTGGGGCCGACGATCCCGTGGCCCAGCTTGAACTCACCGAAGACGTGCGTCTCCAGATACACGTTCACCGAGAGCAGCAGGTAGGCGATGCTGATGGCCAGTCCAACCGAAAGCAGCATGTAGGGCGAGAACCCGAGCCCGAGCCCGATGGCGAGCGTCGAATAGGCATCCGTCAGGTGATCGAGGTAGAACCCGTAGCGCGGCCGCTCGATCCTCCGGTACCGGGCCAGCGTGCCGTCCAGGCTGTCCCCGTACCACTGGACGACCAGGAGCGCGCTGGCGGCCCACAGCCACGCCGGATCCCGGTTCGTGAGCATGTAGGAGACCGCGATGCCGGTCGACGCGAGCAGCCCGAGCGCCGTCAGATGGTCCGGCATCACGCGATCCGGAAGCGCCGCGGCCAGGCGAGGCAGCGCCCAGGCCTCGAAACGGGCCAGGGCGAATCCGTACAGGCGCCGGTGCTGGCCCTGCGCGTCCGGACGGGGAGCGATCGGCCGGTCGTCCGGCGGTGCGCTCATTTCGAGGTCTCGCGGTCCAGCACGTAGACGTTCCGCTGTGCCGTCGGCAGGAGGATCATGTCGAACACGTTCACGTGCGGCGGCCGGGTGACGACGAAGTGGACGCAGTCCGCCACGTCTTCCGCGGTCAGGGGGTCGAACCCGCGATAGACGTTCTCCGCTCGCTCGTCGTCCCCGTGGAAGCGCACCCTCGAGAACTCCGTGTGCACGAAACCCGGGTCGACGCTGGACACCCGGATTTCCGTGCCGGCGACGTCCAGGTTGATCCCCTCGGTGAGCGCCTTCACGGCGAACTTGGAGGCGTTGTACACGTTGCCCTTCGGGTACACCTGGTGGCCGGCGGTGGACCCGATATTGACCACGTGGCCGGTTCCACGCTCGACCATGTGAGGAAGCAGCTCACGGGTGACGTGGAGGAGGCCCTTTACGTTCGTGTCGATCATCCGGTCCCAGTCGTCGTAGTCCCCCTCGTGGATCGGATCGAAGCCGCTGGCCAGCCCGGCGTTGTTGAGCAGGATGTCGGGCACCCGCCCCCGATCGACCAGGGCGGCGGCTTCGCGAACGACCGTGTCCCGGTCCCGGACGTCCACCACCTCGAATTCCACCCTCGCGCCGTGCCGATCCGACAGGTCCGCGGCCAGTGCCTGGAGCCGCTCGCGCCGCCGGGCCCAGAGGATGAGGTCCGCTCCGTCGACCGCGAAACGACGGGCACAGGCCTCGCCGATCCCGGCGCTCGCGCCCGTCACGAGAATGGTCCGTCCGTTCAGCTGGGTCATGATGCACCTGCGAGGTTCAGTAGCTGCAGCTGCGCCAGAAGGCGAGGGCCGCGAAGAGCAGCAGGATGGCGACGGCGAAGACGACCGGTCGATTCTGCATGAGCCGGACCTCCTGGGGTCGGGTGAGGTCGCTCGAGTGACCCGGTCAAGGTGCGGGGAACGGACGGGAATGGAAAGGTGGCCCTTGGGGAAAGACCTTCGTGAGACGCTTTGTCGCAGATCGGGCCGGTCCGCGTCCATCCGGCGGGCGGATCCCGGCAGGATGCCCGGTATCCGGTCGTTCGTTCCGGCGCGATCCTTGCCCTTCATCGAGGATTGACCCCGGCCTCCGGACCCTCCAACCTGTGCGCCCCGGCCGGCCGCACGACCCGGAAGCCGGCTTCACGACATCGATGATTCACAGCGCAGAGGGAGTTCCATGCCTACACGCCGCCGATCCTGGGCCGAGCCCTGGAAAGTGAAGATGGTGGAGCCCATCAAGATGACGACCCGAGAGTTCCGATCGCAGGCGCTCGAGGACGCCGGATACAACACCTTTCTCCTGCGGAGCGAGGACGTCTACATCGACCTCCTCACGGATTCGGGCACCAGCGCGATGAGCGACCGGCAGTGGGCCGGCATGATGCTCGGGGACGAGGCCTACGCGGGGAGCCGGAATTTCTACAAGCTGGAAGAGACCGTGCGCGACGTGTACGGCTACCAGCACCTCATCCCGACGCACCAGGGGCGGGCCGCCGAGCACATGATCAGCCAGATCCTGATCAACGAAGGCGACGTCGTGCCCGGCAACATGTACTTCACCACCACGCGGCTGCACCAGGAGCTCGCCGGGGGGCGCTTCATCGACGTGATCATCGACGAGGCGCACGATCCGCAGTCGCAGCACCCGTTCAAGGGAAACGTGGATCTCGAGAAGTTCCGGGCCGTGATCGACGAGCACGGAGCCGACCGTATTCCCTACATCTGCATCGCCACCTCGGTGAACATGTGCGGAGGCCAGCCGATCTCGCTCGGCAACCTGCGGGAGGTCTCCGAGCTCGCGCACCGCAACGGGATCCTGGTCGTGCATGACATGACCCGGGTGGCCGAAAACGCGCTGCTCATCCACGAGCGCGAGGAGGGTTACGCCGACGCGTCGATCCCGGACATCGTCCGGCAGATCTGCGACCTGACGGACGTCGCGACGATGAGCTCGAAGAAGGACCACCTGGTCAACATCGGCGGATTCCTGGCCGTCAACGATCCCGAAATCGCCGACAAGGCCAGGAACATGGTCGTCATCTACGAGGGACTGCACACCTACGGTGGGATGTCGGGCCGGGACATGGAGGCGCTGGCGATCGGCATCCGGGAGAGCATCGAGTTCGACCACATCCACGCCCGCGTCGGACAGGTTCACTACCTGGGACACAAGATCGCGGATGCGGGGGTCCCCATCGTCGAGCCGATCGGAACGCACGGGGTGTTTCTGGACGCGAAGCGCTTTCTTCCGCACCTGGACCAGGACCTGTTCCCGGCCCAGGCCCTGGCCGCCGAGATCTATCGCGACTCGGGGGTCCGCTCGATGGAGAGAGGCAACGTCTCGGCCGGTCGGGACCGGGAAACGGGTCGGAACCGGAGACCGAACCTCGAGCTGGTCCGTCTGACGATCCCGCGTCGCGTATACACGCAGGCGCACATGGACGTGGTGGCGGAGTCGGTGACCGAAGTGTGGGACCAGCGGGATTCCATACGGGGGCTGGAGTTCACGTACGAGCCACAATACCTGCGGTTCTTCCAGGCCCGATTCCGGCCGGTGGACTGAAGATCCGCGACCGGGGGCCGGCTGACCCCCGGCCCGCGCGTCAGGGCTTCACGAGCTCCCAGAGCTGGATGTGCTCCACGTCCAGCTCGTCGCCGAATCGGCCGAGCACGTAGTCGTCTCCGATCTCGAGCGGGCGGAACCGGTCGGGAAACCGGACCTCGCCGAGCCACGTGCCCTCCGGGGTGAAGACCGACCACGTTCGCTCCGGCGCCCCCGGGACCTCGAACGACTGGGCCCACAGGTTGCCCTCCCGATCCACGAGCAGCGACTCGAACGCGGGCAGGGTCTCGGGAACGGGGGTGTTCTCCCACCGGCGACGAGCCGCCCGTCGGTCGTTGTCGTCCTCGGCGTCTTCGACTTCCTCCGCAAGCGCCCGCTCGATGAGAGCATCGTCCACCATCACCGGGTCGAAGGCGCGGCGGACGATCTGCTCGAGCTCTCCGTCGAAGCCGTAGCGGCGAATCTCGAATCGATCCGTGTCCCCGATCCACACCCCCGACGGACCACCCGCCACCTCCGTGGACCGCCCGAACGGGGTGCTTCCGATGGTGATCGTGAAGCCACCGTCGGTCTGGCCCGACTGGAGCACGACGGTCTCCGGACCCGGAAAGCGGCCCAGCTCCCGATCCTCGACGTCGTCCGGACTCGCGATCCAGACGGCGATCGTGTCGCGCCGGATGTCCCCTTCGCTCGGCGGGCCTTCGTTGCCGCCGAACGCGCGCCAGGTGTATACGGCGCTTCCATCCGGGAGAAGGTCCTCCACGAACGCGAAGCCCCCGTCGCCCTGACCTTCGAGAGGTCGAGAATCGATCAGCCTTCCTTCGGGAGCGAAGCGGGAGAACCTCCGCTGTCGCCAGTCGTAGGTGAGGATCGTGTCGCCCGCTCCCGCCGTCACCTGAAAGAGGCCCGTGAACTCGCCCGGACCCTCTCCCTCGCGGCCGACCGTCCACAGGTGGTCGCCGTTCGCGGCGAAGCGCCTGAGGTCGTGGCTGCCGGAGCTCCCCAGGACGAAACTTCCGTCCGACAGCCGGGCCCCGGAGCTCACCCGGAAGAACTGGGTTTCCGGCGGTCCGTCGAGTCTCCCGAGATCGAGTTCCGGGGAAGCCGCCAGACGCCACGCGGATGGCTCGTCCCACACGGGTCCCGGGCTCTCGACGATCCGGATGCCCGCGCTGTCTCTTACCGAGGCTTCGCCGCCGGGCGGTGTCGCTTCCTCTGAGCAGGCAAAAGCCAGAAGGGCCAGGAGTCCGCTGAGGAGAGTCAGAGAGCTGCGCATGGAACGACCTCCGCGAAGGGTATCGGCGACCCTCGGTCGCAGGTGATGGGCCTCACCGTCCCACCGGATCGGGTAAGAATGGCCCGAGCTCAATCGAGCGCCTCGAAGCGCGGGTTCACCGCATTGTTGAAGATCGACCCGAAGCGGTAGCTGAGACCGAAGGCGAGGTGATACCGAAAATCGGTTCCGAGCTCGCGCTGTCTGAGCAGGATCTCCTCGTCGGTGGCCTCGCCCGCCCGCAGGTTGATCTGGTCCTTGATCCGGGCGAAACGTCCGTTGATCTCGAAGTCCAGTCCCCGGAGCAGCCGGACGCCGAGGCGGCCGAAGATCTCGAACCGGTGCTTCGACGGATCGCTGAGGTACTGAAACGCCTCGAAGCCGACCGTCGCGTTCCCCCACGGCTCCTTCATCGAGAGGCCGGCGAACAGGCTCTGCGCGGGGAGGGTCTGCTCCGTCTCGCCGAAGATCGTTTCGTCCACGTAGTCCGCGTACTGAACGCCGATCGCGTACAGGAAGGTGAGCTGGCGACGGGTGGACTCCAGATAAGGCCACACGCTGAACTCGAGGGCCGGGGCGACCCAGGTCCTGAGGTCGTAGTTGGCGTACAGGGAGTGTCCGGCGTCGAGCGTACCTCCGAACGACCAGTGATCTCCCAGGCTCCACACCTGGAGAAGCGAGGCCCCGTAGTTCCGTCGAAGACCGGTGGCCGTGGTGCCGTCGGTGAGCTCGTACGAGCTCTCCGAGTACCATCCGTAGCCGTACAGCTCGGTCTTGACCGCCTCGGTGGTCCGGTTCGCGGACGCCGAGAGCGAGACCGCGTACTCGCTGGTCTGTTGCTCCCCGTCGACCGCGCCGCTCGCCCGCAGGCGGAAGATCCACGAATTCCACGGGTCGTCCGTGGGTCCGAGGACCAGGCCCTCTTCCTCCGGCTTCATCCAGGTCACCTGCATCTGGCCGGCCATGGCCGTCTGGCCGACGAACGACATCAGGCCGACGGCGATGGTCCGGGTGAGCTCCTCGCGGACCTCGGAGTCGGTGTCGGTGGGGCTCGAGACTTGCAGCAGCGTATCTCCGACAGCGGCCATGTCGCGACGGCCCATGAAGGCCAATGTTGCCTCGCGCCCGCCCGCGCCCGTGGGTCGCGCCGTGACCAGCAGATGCACCTGCGCGTCCTGCCGGTCCCGCACCCAGTCCACGTATGGGATCTGCTGGCGGATGTAGTCGAAATCGCAGCGCGTGCGGCAGTCGAGGAAAACCCTCACCTTGCCGTTGCGTGACCGGTTCACCGGTGGCGAGTGATCCTGCGCGACGAGATTCGACGCGGAGAGAAACAGCGCCAACAGGGCCGCGGCATGTATCTTCATTCCGGCTCGGGGTGTGTCGTTTGCCTGGTCGCCAGAGGTCGGGTGGTTCGTCCGGTTGCACCGTCCACGACCCTGCAACAGGCATACCCGCCCGGACGTTGAGCCGGGGACACGCCGGGAAGGACAGAAACGGGGACAGGACCATGGAATACAGGCTCGCCATCATCGGTTTCGGTACCGTCGGCCAGGGGTTCGCCGCCATCCTCCGGGACCACGGCCCCCGGCTCGTCGAGCAGTTCGGCGCGCGGTTTCGGATCGTCGGAGTCACCGACCCGCGGCTGGGCAGCATTCACGATCCGGTGGGCTTCGAGCCCGACACCCTGCTGGAGGCGGTTCGCGAAGCCGGGGACCTCGGCGGAGTCGATGCGCCCGACCGGGGTTGGGACGGTGTCGAGATGGCGCGCCGGAGTGCGGCCGATGTCATCGTCGAGCTGAGCTACACGGACCTGGAGACGGGAGAGCCGGCTACCAGCCATGTCAGGGCGGCGCTCGAAGCGGGCAAGCACGTGGTGACCACCAACAAGGGACCGGTGGCGCTTCACTACGCCGAGCTGGCCGAGCTCGCCCGCGACAGAGGTGTCGAGATCGGGGTCGAGGGCACGGTGATGAGCGGGACGCCGGCGGTGCTCGCGGGCATGAACCTGCTTCGAGGCGCTGGAATCACTCGGGTGAAGGGGATCCTCAACGGCACCTGCAACTACATTCTCACCCGGATGGAGGAAGGCTCGGCCTACGAGGACGCCCTCCGGGAAGCGCAGGAGAACGGATACGCGGAGGCCGACCCGACGGGCGACGTGGAGGGCTTCGATGCGGCCGGAAAAGTGGTGATTCTGGCGAACCTGCTGATGGCGAAGGCCATCGGGATGGAGGACGTCGATCGGACGGGCATTTCCGGCCTTACGCCGGCCGACATCGAGGCGGCGCGGGCGGCGGGGGAGCGGTGGAAGCTGATCGGCTCCCTCGAGCCGAGCGGGGATGGGGTGATCGCGTCCGTGCGTCCGGAGCGCGTGTCCACGTCCCACCCGCTGGCCTCGGTGGGCGGGGCCACCAACGCCGTCACCTATTCCACCGAGCTGTTGGGAGACGTCACGCTGGTCGGCCCGGGCGCGGGACGGCTGGAGACCGGGTACGCGGTCCTGGTGGACCTGCTGGAGATCCACCGAACCGGGGTCTGAAAGGAATCATGTCTGAGAGGAAGAGGGTGCCATGAGCGTCATGACCGCGAGCGGCGTGGAGGAGTACGTCGCGAAGGCTCAGCAGTATATGTCGGAACGCGGCGCGCACCGTGAAAGGGTGCGCAATCTGCGGTTCGACACCATCGCCGTCCACGGAATGTACAGCGCGGAAGAGGCGTTTTCGGGAGGAAAGGGCGGCATCATCGAACCGATCTTCCCGTCCACCTCGCAGGCCTACCGGGACAGCGACGAGATGGAGGCCGCTCTCTCCTACCGCATTCCCACCTGGTGCTACTCCCGCATTCACAATCCCACCGTCTTCTACCT
>NZ_JBZQEK010000135.1:0-31317 GCF_058719085.1 Candidatus Benthicola sp. | reverse complement strand
GCCGATCACGACTACGCTCCGGCTCACCCGGTGACGGATGATGACTTCCTCCGCAGCTTCCTGTTTCTGCGTCGGGTCGAGCCCGAGGCTCACCTCACCGTCACCACGCGGGAGCCGGCGTGGATCCGAGACCGGCTCCTCCGGTACGGGGTGACGCGGCTGAGCGCAGGAGTCTCTACGGCCCCGGGAGGGTATGCGTCGGCGACCGACCCGGGAGGTGAACACCGGGCGCAGTTCGACATCGCCGATGCCCGGTCCGTGGAGGAGATCGAGGAGGCCGTGAGGACCGCGCAGCTGACCGTCGCGTACGACTGAGGAAGAAGGGAGCCCGCCCTCTCACGGACCCCCGGAGGCGGGAGACGCTCCCCTCGCGTCCAGCCGGTCGTCTACGTGGAACCAGGCGTCAGGCACCGGCTCCGGCGGTCCGTATCCACGGCGAACCCGAAGCCCCAGCGCCCTGCCGCCGCCGGCCTGGAAGTAGAGGACCCGGAGGCGGTGAACTCCGCGGGACAGGCCCACGGAGCCTTCCTTCGCACTCGCCCCGTGATATCCATCGTGGTCAATCACAAGTTGATCGCCAATATATAGTTGTGATCCGTCGTCTGATGTGATTTCAAACGTATAGATGTCGTCGTACGGGACCTGCAGGTACCCATGGAAGCGCAGGCCGAAACCCTCCGCCCTCTCCGCCCCGGACAGTTCGACCCGCGGTGAGATTCCGACCCACGCGGGCGCCGCTCCGTCCACTTCCGAGGCCGAACCGAGAATCGCCTCGACGTACTCGACGGCCAGGCCCGGTCGCAGGAGGCGACCATCGATGTCGAGCCCTCCACGCAGGCGGGTCCGGGCGTAGGTCGCCCGGGCGACGGGTCCCTCACGTCCGTCGGCGCGTATGAAGCGGGCGGACACGGTCAGGCCACCGGAGTCGACCGGCAGCTCGAGTGCCCGCCGATAGACCGGTGACCGGGCGGACGGTTCCTCGCCGTCCAGCGTGTAGTGCACCTCTCCCCCGGACAGCGGGCTGTACAGCTCGACGCGCACGTGACCGTCGAGGGTGAGGCGATCCTGGAGGCCCGCCGGCTCGGGCATGCGATACGCCACGCCCAGGGCGTCCAGTTGACCGAGCGCCCCCGGAAGACGCTCCGAGAAGGAGCTCCAGCTCCTGAGGCCCTCCGGGCTCCAGGTGACCTCGGCCAGCGCCACCGTCCGGGGGTAGGCCATGTATTCCACCTGCTCGGGCGTCTTCAGGTACTCGGTCCAGACGTTCCCCTGCGCCCCCAGGATGTGCCGGCCATCGGCCTCCGCGAGGGCGGCTGGAACCGGCTCGAAGGCGTAGACCGTTTCGAGCGGCAGGTATCCGCCGATCGCCAATGGTTCGCTCTCGGTGCTGCGGCTCTGGTAGTAGTCGAAGTAGAGGTGGCTCGTCGGGGTCATGATGACGTCGTGTCCCTGGCGAGCGGCCGCGATGCCTCCCTCCGTGCCGCGCCAGGACATCACGGTCGCCCGCGGCGCGAGTCCGCCTTCGAGGATCTCGTCCCAACCGATGAGGCGGCGTCCGTGGTCCGCGAGATAACGCTCGATGCGGCGGATGAACCAGCTCTGCAGCTCCAGCTCGTCCCCCAGGTTCTCGCGGCGAATCACCTCCTGGGCTGCGGGACTCTCTTCCCAGCGGCGCTTCGGGGCCTCGTCGCCTCCGACGTGGATGTAGGGGGACGGGAAGAGCTCCATCACCTCGTCGAGCACCCCCTCGAGGAAGGCGAAGGTCCGTTCGTGCGGACAGTAGATGTCCTCCATCACGCCCCACGTGGTCGCCACCTCGAACGGACCCGGTGTGCAGGCGAGCTCGGGATAGGCGGCCAGGGCGGCGACGGCATGGCCGGGCATCTCGATCTCCGGGATGACCGTCACGTACCGGTCGGCGGCGTACGCCACGATGTCCCTCACTTCGTCCTTCGTATAGAAGCCGCCGTGCGGCCGCCCATCCCCGACGTACGGGTCGAAGTTCTTCTCCAGCAGCGTCTCATCTCTCCAGGCACCGACTTCGGTGAGCCGCGGATGCCGGTCGATCTGCAGTCGCCAGCCCTGGTCGTCCGTGAGGTGCCAGTGGAAGACGTTCAGCTTGAAGCGCGCCAGAAGGTCGATGTACCGCTTGATGAAATCCGGCGGAAAGAAGTGCCGGGCCACGTCGAGATGGAGCCCGCGATAGGGAAAACGCGGATAGTCGGTGATCTCGACCGACGGAACGGTGACCGGTCGTTCTCGAGACGCCGGCACGAGCTGAAGGAGAGTGCGGGTGCCGTAGAAGAGCCCGGCATGCGTGCCGGCCCGGATCTCGATGCCCCCGCGGCCGCTGGTGAGCCGGTACGACTCGTCCCGACCGGTCGGGCCCCGCGGGACCCCGTAAGGGGGCTGCCACTCCGGGTCCAGAGACAGCCGGAGGCTTCCCGCTGCCGCGTCCGAAAGCGCGACCGGAAGGCCGGTGGTGGTCCGGAGCTCCGCCGCCACGAGCTCGGCCAGCCGCATCAGGTCCACGTCGTCGGGATCGGAGACGGACACCGTGACATCGCTCGTCAGGTCGAAACCTCCGCCACGCAGCTCGATGTCGACCGGGAGCGGCACGAGGGAGGGTGATTCAGCGTCCGGCCCGCAGCCAGCGACCGAGACCATCAACGCGACGAAAAGCGAATGCCATGCACGATTCAAAGGAGCCTCCGGGGGACGTTCGGTCCGCGCACGAGAGTTTCGCGATCGAGCCCAGTCCCTACATTGTCGGCTCCCATGGGTCAGAAGCCGCTTCGAGTTCCGAGCCAGAAAGGATGACGATACATGATGCGACACGCCCGAACCACGGCTGCGATGTTCCTGGTCACGGCCTTCCTCGCCACGATGGCCGCGTGCGACACGGGGGACGGCTTCGATGCCGCCGCGGAGGGGATCACGGTCGACGAGCTGGCGCAGGGAATTCAGGACCTCGCTGCCGATTCCATGGGCGGCCGGGCGCCCTCCTCCTGGGGCGAGGAGCGCACCGTCCGATACCTGACGGAGCGGTTCGAGGCCCTGGGACTGGAGCCGGGGAACGGGTCGAGCTGGGTACAGGAGGTCCCTCTCGTGTCGCTCACGGCCGATCCCGCCATGGAGGCCGTGATCCGCGGCCGCGGGACCGTGAACCGTCTCGAGTACGGTTCGGACTACGTCGCGGTGACCGAGCGGCTGGTCGAAGAAGTGGCGCTGGAGGCATCCGAGCTCGTCTTCGTCGGCTACGGCATCGTGGCGCCGGAGTTCGACTGGAACGACTACGAGGGGCTCGACGTGCGAGGGAAGACCGTCGTCGTGATGGTGAACGATCCCGGATACGCCACGCGTGACGAGGCGCTGTTCAACGGGCGGAGCATGACGTACTACGGCCGCTGGACCTACAAGTACGAAGAGGCGGCGAGGCAGGGAGCCGCCGGCGTGCTCGTCGTGCATCAGACCGGTCCGGCGGGGTATCCGTGGGCCGTCGTGGAGTCCGGATGGACCGGGCCGCAGTTCATGCTGGCCGAGCGCGGTGACGAACCGTTCGCCGCCATTCAGGGTTGGCTCTCGGAAGAGACGGCGCGCACGGTCTTCGCACAGGCCGGTCTCGACTTCGATGTCCTCGCGACGGAAGCCGCCACACGAGGCTTTACGCCGCGTGACCTCGGCCTCGGTCTCTCGCTCACCCTGAGGAACGAGATCGAGCGCTCGACCACGCGCAACGTGATGGCCGTGCTCCGGGGCTCGGAGCGTCCGGAGGAGACCGTGATCTATACGGCGCACTGGGATCACCTCGGGACGGATCCAGCGCTCGGCGCCGACAGCGTGTACAACGGGGCGCTCGACAACGCCACCGGGACCGCCGGACTGATCGAGATGGCGGGCGCGTTCCGTGCCCTCGAGAAGACGCCGGCGCGCTCCGTCCTGTTCATGGCCGTGGGTGCGGAAGAGCAGGGACTCCTCGGAACGGCATGGTACGCCGCCAACCCGGTGGTGCCGCTCGAATCGACGGTGGCGACGATCAACATGGACGGGCTCAACATCTGGGGTCCCACCGGGGACATCACGGTCGTCGGCTACGGCATGTCGGAGCTGGACGACGTGCTGGCGGCCGAGGCCGGGAAGGTCGGACGGACGCTGTCGCCCGACCCGGAGCCCGAGAAGGGTTCGTACTATCGGTCGGATCACTTCGAGTTCGCGAAGCGCGGCGTACCCTCGCTGTATCCGGACGCGGGGATCCAGGACGTGGAGCACGGCGAGGAGTGGGCGCGCGAGAGGCGGGACGAGTACACGCGCGATCACTACCACAAGCCCTCGGACGAGTACGATCCGGACTGGAACCTGGTCGGCGCGGTCCAGGACCTGCGACTCTTCTTCGGAGTGGGCCATGCGCTCGCGACCGGCGACGCATGGCCGAACTGGCGCGAGGGAACGGAGTTCAGGGCCGTCCGGGATGAGATGATGGGGTACGGGGCGATTGAGGAAGACGGTCCGTGAGCGGTGAGCGAATTTCACTCCGTCGGCGGCTGCCCGACCTCCTGATCGAGGCGCTGTTCATCTTCCTGGCCGTCGTTCTCGCGCTGGCAGCGGAGGAATGGCGCGAGGGGCGGGACCGGCGTGAGCTCGCCGAGCGCGCGCTCCGCTCGGTCGTCGAAGAGATCCGTTCGAACCTCGAGGAGCTGGAGCGGACGACCCCGAAGAACGAAGAACGGCTGGAGCAGGCCCGGCGCGTCCTCGACGAGCTGGAAGGCGGGGGGGAGGCGGGCGACGCCGATATCGGTCTGGAGGTCTCCCTCCTCTCCACGGCGGCCTGGCAGAGCGCGCAGATGAGTCAGGCCGTCCAGTACCTGGATCTCGAGACGATGCGCGAGATCTCGGAGGTCTACGAGATTCAGGACCTGTACGAGCGGATGCAGGACGGCATGGTGGATGGAATGGGGGATCTCATCCGCATCGCAGAAGAGGACCCACGGGCGGCCGTCCGGCAGGGAACCTCGGGGCTCGGAATGGTGCTGGAGCTGCAGCGTGTCCTCGCCCAGGTGTATCGCAACTCGCTCGCCGAGCTGGAGGCGAGCGGGGCCGAGGAGGCGGGTTAAGCCCCGCCCGGCGAGAGCCAGAGACGGATCGCGAACAGCAGAATCATCACGACGACGACCCGCTTCACCCACGCGTGGCCCTTCAGCACCGTGAGGTGCGTCCCGAGCAGACCCCCGAGCAGGTTGCCTCCGGCGAGCGCCGCTCCCATCCCCCAGTCGACCTTGCCGGCCCGGGCGAAGATCCACAGCGCCAGAGGGGTGAACACGAGGACTACCAGGACCTTGAGCGCGTTTCCCCTGACGAGGTCGAGGCCGGCGAGGAGGGCGAGCGTCAGGATGAAGAAGCCCACACCGGCCTGAACGAAGCCCCCGTAGACCCCGACGAAGAAGAAGGCGATCGAGAACGCCACGCCCCTCAGCCGGGGCTGAGATTCAGCTCCTTCACCGTCTTCCGCGGGAGAGCGCTTCCGAAACCTCCGCCGAACCGGGTCGAGCAGGATCAACGCGGCGAAGGCCGCCATGAGGAGGGCAAGGATCCGCTGGAACGAAGCGTCCCCCAGCCGAACCGCCGCCCAGGTTCCGAGTCCCGCCCCGGCGAGGGCAGGCAGCGCGGCCCGCTTCACCCACCTCCAGTCCATCACGCCGTGCCGATCGAAGCTCCACACCGCGCCCACGTTCTGCACCAGGATCGCGATGCGGTTGGTGCCGTTCGCCACCGTCGCCGGGAGTCCGAGGAAGATGAGCAGGGGCAGGGTGAGGAACGACCCGCCGCCCGCGAGGACGTTGATCGTTCCCGCCACGGTCCCGGCCCCGAACAGGAGTGCCCAGGACGCGGGTTCGTTCACCGGGTTCTCGATTCTTCGATGGCGCGGTCCTCGACCATCAGGGTGAACGTCACGTAGTACTTCATGATGTTGCTGACGTACTGGACCGGCTCGAATCCCACCTCTCGCGCCACCACGACTTCGACGTGGTCGAACCACAGGTCCGGATCGTATCCCGCCTCCGCGGCCTTCCGGCGGAGGCGCCGAATCCGGCTCGGACCGGCATTGTATGCGGCCATCGCGAAGATCTGGTGATTCGTGGGCGTGAAATCGCCCTCGTCGAGGTACCGGTCCATCAGGAGCCGCAGGTAGGCGGCACCTCCCTCGATGTTCCTGCTGTCCGTGCTCACATCGGTCACGCCCGCTTCCGCGGCCGATTCCGGCTTGATCTGCATGATGCCGACCGCCCCATGCCGGTTCTTCGTGTCCGCGCCGAGCCGGGATTCCTGAAACGCCTGTGCCACGAGCAGGAGCCAGTCGAGCTCGTACGTGGACGCGTGCGCCTCAAACATGCCCCTCAGCCGGGCGAGCACGGTTTCGTGCTCTGCCCGTCGGACGCGCTGGACGCGTGTCGTATCCTGCGCGTAGCGTCGCATCACGATGTTGCCGGTGAGCGTTCCCTCGCGGTGCTGCCGTACGAATCCGTCCAGAGCCTCCATGAGCTCGGGGCTGTCCTTCCGGATCGCCCACGCGATCTCGCCCCCGGTGCGCACTTCCAGCTCGGGGTGGAGCTGCAGATTCGGATAGATCTGCCCCCAGAAGGTCGCCTGATAGGCGTCCACGACCGTGGCCGCCAGGTTCCCGGAGTTCACCAGGTCCAGCAGCTGCTCGGCGTCCAGCACCTCGTCCACCGGGTGAAGCTTCAACGGCGCGCGGCCCTCGTCCCGGAGGCGCCGGTCCAGGGTCTGCAGGCTCTCCCAGTAACTGCTGGACGGTCGAACGAACAGATCCACGGAGCTCAGCTCTTCGAGGCTCGCGGGAGCCGCCCCTTCGTACCCCGGCCCGGTGACCACGATCTCCGAGATGTTCGTCGCGAACGGCCGGGTGAAATCCACCCTCTCGAGTCGCTCGGGCGTGATGGTCAGCCCGGCGGCGGCGATGTCGCCTCGCCCCGACTCGAGAAATGGAATCAGCAGGTCACGGGCCACCGGCTGAATCAGGACCACGACCTTGAATCGGCGACGCTCCAGCCGTTCGTTCAGGTACTCCTCCAGCTCGCGAGCCCCCTCCGCCACCATGCCGTACTGCTTTCGGCCATCGAAGCCGAAGAACATCGGCTCGTGGACGGTGAGAAGCCGCACCACACGCCGCTCCACCATGCCCGACAGGTCGCCCGTCCATGGCGCGAGAGCCTCCTGCACATCCGCGGGCAGACTGTCCAGGACCGTCAGCAGGCTCCGAACCGAATCGACTTCGATCCCTTCCGATCCTCGGACGGCCTCGGTGACGGCTTCGCGCCCTGCGTCCACCGACGCAGGGTCCGAGGAACCGTCTGCATCGCGCCGTCCGTCGCCACAGCCGAGGAGGGCCACGAGGAATGCGGTGGTCGCCAGCCAGCGATGTCCCGTTCCCGTCCGGTTCCAGGATCGATGGGCCATGATTCCCCCGGGGCTTGCGGCTTCCGGCAGAGGCCGGGAATCTTGCCGCGGATTCACCAGTGAGCGGGCATGACCGTAACATGCAACCGCGTCTCACCCTCAGCCAAGTCGAGAGTATCTTGAGCGACACGTCCCATGCCCGGGCAGAGCTGCTGCGGCGTCGCGTCCCCCAGATCGTCGGAGCCTATTTCGCCGGTGGGTGGATCGCGGTGGAGTTCACGGACTGGGCCGTGGGCCACTGGGTCCTGTCGCCCCATCTCACCGATTTCGTGGCCCTGACGTGGCTGTTTCTGCTCCCGGCCGTCGCCCTGCTCGCCTGGACGCACGGCGCGCCGGGACGCGATCGGTGGACGCGTTTCGAGACGATCGGAGTGGGGCTCAATCTGCTGGTCGGCGCCACGGCCATGTGGGCGCTGTTTCACACCAGGGATCTCGGATCGGCGACGAGCCCGGTCACGGTGGTGGACGAGGAAGGCCAGAGCCTCGAGCGCCGGATTCCGGACCGCGAGTTCACGCGCCGGATCGCCCTGTTCGCGTTCAAGAACGAAGGGGAAGGCGGGGACCTCGACTGGCTGCAGATCGGCGTGCCATGGGCCCTCGCGATCGACCTCGAACAGGATGACTGGCTGAGGCCGGTGGCGGGCTTCGGCGAGGAGCTCGCGGCCGAGCCGTTCTCGCCCAACCACCTGCCTCTGTCCCGGCAGCGCGAGCTGACCCGGGACCGCTTCCTCGACTATCTCGTCACGGGCGCCGTTCGCGGCCGACCCGACTCCATCGTCCTGGTGAGCCGTCTGTACGAGGCCGGCACGGGCAAGCTGCTCGAGGAGAGAGAGTTCTTCGGATCGCACCCGCTCGACCTGGTGGACAGGCTGTCCCACAGGATTCGCGAGGACCTCGAGCTGCCGTCCGGGCACCTGGCGGCGACGCCCGATCTACCGGTGAGCGAGCTGCTGTCCGACTCCCTCGTCGCCGTCCGCGCCTTTCTCCAGGCCGAGTATCTCGAGGGGCGTGATGCCGCGGCGAACCTGCGGCTCCTCGCCGCGGCCGTCGGCACCGACTCGACGTTTGCTCTTGCCCAGGCGGCCCTCGGGGAGGCGTATCTGGCGGCCAACCGGCCCGAGGAGGCGTACGCGGCCTACGAGGCCGCCATCCGTCACCAGTACCGGCTGAGCGAGAGAAGCCGGTTCGAGGTCAAGGTCCGCTATTACCAGATCACGCGGCAACCGGAGAAGACCCTCTCGATCGCGCGAATGCGAACGCAGCTGTATCCGACGGACCCCGCCGCCTGGGACGTGCTCGGGATCGTGCACCTCAACCAGGGGGACTTCGGTCCGGCGATCGAGGCGTTCCGGACGGCCCTGCAGATCGACCCCTCCTCGTGGGGCCGGGTCCAGCTGCTCGCCCGGGCGTATCGCAACGCCGGTCGCAGCGGAGAAGCCGAGCGGGCGTACGAGCGCTATGCCGAACGGTATCCGGAACGGCTGGCGCCGATCCGTGCGATCGGCGAGCTGCACCTGGAGCAGGGTGACTTCACCGGGGCCGCGGAGCAGTTCGAGCGAGCGCTCCTCGTGGACCCGGCCGATTTCCCGTCTCTCGTGGCGCTTGCGGACATCTCGGAGCGGACCGGCGAGTTCGACGCGGCCCGCGAGTACTACGATCAGGCGGTGTCCGCCTCGCGAACGGCGGACGAGATGTGGCTCGTCGGAGGACGCCTGGTCTCCTTCTTCGATCTCCAGGGCATGACCGACAGCGCCATCGCCCGCATGGAGGCGCTCGCTGGCTACGTGAGGTCCAGCCAGGGCCGCCTGGCCGAGCTCCAGGAGCGGATTCACGCCATCGCCCTGTATGCGAGGGCAGGACGCCCCGGTCGAGCCGAGGCGTTGCTCGACACGTTGCGCGCGGAGCTGGAGCCTCCCCTCGACCTGTTCGTTCCCCTCGGCGAAGCCTTGCTGGCGCGCGAGCTCGGCGACGGGCGCGGCATCGAGGCTTCGCTTCCCGGCGCGCGGCGACTGTACGGCGAGTTCGGATACGGCTCGATGAACTGGCTCGTGCGGCAGCTCGAGGGCGAGGCCCATCGCCTGCAGGGACGGTGCGACGAGGCCATTCCGCTGTACGAGGCTGCGACTGCGACCATGCCCCTGGGGCAGATCGCGGAGGCGGATGTGGCGCTCGGTGGGGGCCCGTGGCTGGCGCTCGGCCGATGCTACCGGGAAACCGGACAGCTCGACGGTGCGGCGACCGCCCTCGGTCAGTCGTATTCCATGGTGCCGGCGGACGCCCGCGTGCTGTACGAGCTCGCGCTCCTGTACGCGGACATGGGAGAGCGCAGGGAGGGACGGCGCTACCTCAACGGGGCCGTACACGTGTGGAGAAACGCGGACACCGACAACACGGCCGCGGCGCGGGCGCGGGCTCTCCTGTCCGAGTGGCAGAGCCTTCCCTGACCGTCGCCCCGGGCTCGCGTCCGCCGATCCGGCAGGCGAACTTGCAGCAGCAGGGAGACGAACGGCACCGTGGAGGAAGCCATGGCCTACGTACCGATCATTCCGCCGACGGAACGGACGCGCATGTCCGCGCGAGCGAGGGAGCTCGCCACGCAGCTGGAGCAGACGATTCGGGACTTCCAGCGCAGTTACCCGGACACGCCGGAGCGGGACGTCCACGAGGCGCTGCAGGCTCTGTCGGGAGAGGCGAGCGGCGTGCCGCCGTCGCGGCGTATTCTCGCTCTCAGCGTGGCCGGTGGAATCGCCGCGCTGATCGGCGTGGTGGTCTTCCTCGAGGAGTCCGGTGGAGGGCTCGCGGGCACGCTGGGCGACGTGATACCCTGGATCGTCATGGGCGCCATCGTTCTTCTCGCTCTCGTCATGGTGGCATCACGGCAGCGGTAGCGCGGACGTTGAAACCTCGTTGACGCCCATGCCGTTCTTCCCTGCATGAGCGTATCAGCCCCGCCGGTCATCCGGACGCACGAACTCAGCAAGCGCTATCGCGGGACCACGGCCGTGGACCGCATCTCGTTCGAGGTCGAGCGGGGGCAGGTGTTCGGATTCCTGGGCCCCAACGGCGCCGGAAAGACGACCACCATCGGTCTGCTGCTCGGAATCATCACCCCGACCGCGGGTCGCTTCGAGCTCTTCGGAGGCGGAAGCGCCGCCCAGCTACACGCCGCGCGCCGGCGGATCGGCGCGACCCTGGAGACCCCGAACTTCTACCCCTACCTGTCCGGAAGAGACAACCTGCGGATCGTCGCCAACGTGAAGGGCGGCGATCGGTTCGAGATCGCCCGCGTCCTCGACCTCGTGGGTCTGACCGCGCGAGCCGGCCAGAAATTCAGGGCCTATTCGCTCGGGATGAAGCAGCGGCTCGCGCTGGCGGCCACCATGCTCGGCGACCCGGAGCTCATCATCCTCGACGAGCCGGCCAACGGGCTCGATCCGGAGGGGATGAGGGAGATCCGACACATCATCCGCGGACTGGCGGAACGCGGGAAGACGATCTTTCTGTCGAGCCATCTGCTGTCCGAGGTGGAACGCATCTGCACGCACGTCGCCATCATCCAGCACGGGAGGATCCTCCGGCAGGACAGCGTCGCCGACGTGACCTCGCACGGGGTGGCCTGCCTGCGAGCCGCGGACATGGAAGGTCTCGCCGCGGCGCTGGCGGAGTATCCCGCCGCCGGTCAGGTCAGGCGGAAGGGAGACCGCCTGATCGCCGCGGTCGACGACGGTGACCTGGCCGCGCTGAACGCGTGGCTGGCCGCACGGGACGTCTACCTGTCGCACCTGGCCCTCGAATCGCGGTCTCTCGAGGACGTGTTCATGGAGGTCACGGCGGGGGGGGACCGGGATGCAGGGGGTGGAGCATGATCCTGGCCGCGCTTCGCAACGAGATGCGGAAGATGTGGAAACGTCCGGCCACCTGGGTCACGGTGGGCCTGTTCACCTTGATCACCTTCGCCGACCTGCTCGATTCGTACCGGGATGCGCAGGCCGACCCCGAAGGGACGTTCTCCCTTCCGACTGCCTGGTCCCAGATCCTCGGCGACCAGGTGATGATCGGCTTCATCTTCGCTTCGGTGCTCGCGATCCTGCTGGTGGCGGCCGAGTTTTCGTGGCGCACGGCTCGGCAGAACGTCATCGACGGCCTGTCCAAGTCTCAATGGTATGCCGCCAAGGTACTGCTGCTTCCGCTGCTGACCCTGCTCTTCCTGCTGTTGCGAGTCCTGGTGGGGGTGGGCTTCGCCCTCGCCGGCACGGAAGCCGGACACGACGCCGTCCTCTTCGGGTCCGCGCAACTGGCCGCGATCGGGGGAATGACGCTGACCGGGATCGGCTACGTGGCGCTCGCCCTGTTCATGTCGGTGGCCATCCGGTCCTCCGGTCCGGCCATGGCGGTCTGGTTCGCGTGGTTCGCCTTCGGGGAGCGCCTGCTCGTCGGAGGCCTCGGAAGCCTGTTCGAGGGGCTCCGTCCCGTGCTCCGGTGGGCGCCGATCACGACCTTCAATCAGCTTCGCGACTACCTCCTCTACGATCCCGAGGCTTTCCGACGGGCCTCCGAGCTCGCGGCGAGCCAGGATCGACCCCCGCCGGACCTCGCGGACCCGGGGACGGCGGTGTTCGGCACCCTCGTGTGGATCACCGCGCTCGTCGTCGGGGGCGGGTGGTGGGTCCGGAAACGCGATCTCTGAGCCCGACCCGCTGTGGATTCGAGGCCACGCCTTCACGGTTCATGATCCCTAAGTGATTATGGGGCAACACGAACTGTGCAGGCACGTCCCGTGCATCGCCGGACTCCCGGACACTCAACCCGAGAGGATCATGAGCGAACGGGCGTTCTGGCCGTCGAATCCCGATGCACTTCTCACCAGCGCGGCGCAGGCCGTCGAGGCGAAGCACGGTCTCGGTCGCTTTCTCGGCCGGTCGTGGGACTACGTGGACGCGCACCTTCCGGAGATCCTGCTCGTCACCCTGGAGCGGCTGCCCGAGGCCGGGCGTCTACGGCGCGAGTCGGACCGGATGATCCTCCGGTGGGTGGGGCGCCTGATCGAGGAGGTGCCGAAGGACGACCCGTTCCGCCCCAAGATCCTGCGGCGATTCCGCGCCAAGATCGAGCGGGACTGACCCACTTTCCTCGTGCGTTGACCTTCCTTACCCTACCTCGATACAGGATCTCTTGAATCCGACGGCCTGCGACGCGGGCCGCTCGGGACTCGACAGGGCGGGAACACCATGAAAGCAGTGGCCGAGGTGCAGGTGATACCGATCGGTTCGGGAGTATCGGTGCGAGACGAGGTCAAGAGGGCCCACGGCATCCTTCTGGAATCGGGATTGAACGCGCAGCTCCACGCGTACGGCACGAACGTGGAAGGTGAGCTCGAGGAGATCTTCGAGGCCGTGAGAAGGGTGCACGAGACCCTGCACGCCGAGGGCACGGTGCGTCTGTCCACCTTCCTCAAGATCGGCACCCGGACGGACAAGGAACCGGAGCTGGCGGGCAAGCTCTTCTAGCCGGCGGAGCCCTCCGGCGATCGGCGTGGCGTCCGGGCGGACTCCGTCGCCGACGCGGTTTCGATCGACGACCCGACACCGTATCATCCCCGCTTCGTCTCGGCCGCGTCTCGGCGGAGACTCGCTCACCGGGCTCGCGCTCCGACGCGCGTGGTCCGCAACCGGAGACAAGATGATGTTTCAGAGGAATACGAAGATGAGGGCACCCGCAGCCGTTGCCGTGATCGCGATTCTGGGGCTGGCCGCCTGTCAGTCCGATGCCGATACGGAGAGCGCGGAGGCTGCGGCCACCGAGATGCCCGCCGGTCACCCGGACGTCGAAGGTCAGGCCCCGGCAGCCGCCGGCCAGATGGAAGCGCCCCATGGACAGGTCTCGGTGCTGATGTACGAGTGCGCCGATGGCAGCGCGTTCGCGCTCACGGTCGCTTCGGGCGTGGGCAAGGCCGCGCTCCGTTTCGAGGAGGGCGTGTTCCAGCTGGATCAGCAGGAAGTGGCTTCCGGGATGGAGTTCTCGGACGGCACGTACACCTTCCGGGGGAAGGGAACGGAGGGCTCCGTCGAGAAGGACGGTGAGCCGATCTTCTCCGACTGTGCGGCGACCGGCCATCCGGCAGCGATGGAGGCGGAGACGCCCGAGGAGTGATCGGCGGATCGGCGGGCGGGACCGACGGCCCGACCTGATTCCTCCGCTCATGTGGCTCTGGGCACTGGCCGCCGTGGCCGGCGGCGCATTCCTCATCGACCGTGTGGCGGTTCTCACGATGCGCCCGCCGCGGCGGTCTCCGGAGCGTGCCGCCGCCGACCTCGGCTACCCCGTGACTCCGGTCGAGGTCACGGTCGATGACGGGGAGCTGACGCTCCGCGGTGAGCTTCTCGAACCGCCGGGAGCCGACGCCGGCGCACCTCTTGTCGTGCTCGTTCACGGCTGGACGGGCGACTCCACGACGATGCTGCATCTGGCCGGGCCGCTGCTCGCGGCCGGCTTTCCGACCTTCGTGTTCGACGTCCGGTCACATGGACGCAGCGACGCGGCCCCGGCCGTCACGATCCGTCACTTCCGGGATGACCTGCTGGCGGTTCTCGGCCACCTGCAGTCGCTGAGCCCCGGTCGTCCGATCGTCGTGGTCGGGCACTCGCTGGGAGGGTCCGCCGGAATCCTCGCCGCGGCGGACGGGGCCCCGCTCGACGGCCTCGCCCTGGTGGCGGCGCCCGCCGACCTGTTTGCGGCGACCGCCGGGTTCTTCTCGGATCACGGACTGCCCGGCAACGTGCTGGTGCGCCTGCTGCACCCTTCATGGCGGCTGCGAGCGGGGGAGTCCTTCAAGGATCTGGATCCGGAAGCGCGCGCCCGCGACATCGCAGCGCGGCTACCGATGACCCTGGTGCAGGGAGAGGGCGACACGCGTGTGCCGCCGGCGGATGCCGTCCGGCTGTCGGAGGCGTCAGGGGTTCCGGTCGTCCGGGTCGAGGATGCGGCACACAGGGACATCCTCGCTCACCCCGCTACGCACCGCGAACTCGTGCGCTTCGTCCGGTCGGTGGCGGAGAACAGGCCAGCCTGAGCACTCTCGACGACGGGATGTGCGAGTCGGCCTTACGATCCGCCGGTCGAGCCGAACCCTCCCTCGCCGCGTCCGGTCTCCAGGGACACCCGCTCGACGATCTGGATGGTGGGTCTCTCGAAGCGGGCGAACACGAGCTGGGCGATGCGCTCTCCCCGCTCGATCCGGATCGTCCGGGCCTGAATGCCCCGGGCCAGTCCGGTCACCACGGAGCCCTCGTCCCCGTCCGCCAGATCCGCCGCCGTGAGCGCCGGCGCCGCATTCATCAGGATGACCTTGACGGGACCGCGGTAGCCGGGGTCGATCGTTCCGGGAGCATTCGGGATGGTGAGCCCCCGCTTGAGGGCCTGACCGGACCTCGGTCGGACCTGCGCCTCCATGCCGGGGGGAAGGGCGATCCGAAGCCCGGCCGGCACCAGCGCCCGCTCTCCCGGCGCGAGGCTGACGTTTTCGCACGCGATCAGATCGATGCCCGCGTCGCCTTCGTGCGCCGGCCTCAGGGCGTCGGCGGCCACACCGGGATCCCCGAAAGCCGGGTGCTCCGGCAGCAGCTCCACGTAGACGGTCGAATCCATGTCGCAGGATAGCGCGACGGTCGCTCCATCGACAACGGCTGAATCCCCCCGGCTCCGGAGTGCCCCTCGCACGCGCTGCGGTATATAGTGGACGAATGAGCGACGATGCCCGCCGCCGGATCGAGGCCCTGTTCGAGGCCGCGCTGTCGTTACCCTCCGAAGAACGGGAGGCGTGGCTCGACGCCGCGTGCGGAGGCGACGAAGAGATCGGCCGCGAGGTTCGGGTGCTTCTCGCGGCCCATGATCGCGCGGACGGCATTCTCGACCACGGCGCCGCGATGTCCCAACTCGACGAAGACGCGGTTGGCGCCCACGATCAGGTCGACTTCGCCCCGCCGGATGCCGTGCCCGATCCGGTGGACAGGTCGGGTCGTCCCGAGATGCTGGGTCCGTGGCGGATCCTTCGTGAGCTCGCATCGGGCGGAATGGGTGTCGTCTATCTGGCGGAACGCGCCGACGGTCAATATCGACGGATGGTCGCGCTGAAGGTGATTCGCGGGTCCCACTTCAGCGACGAGCTGTACCGGAGGTTCACCAACGAGCGCCAGATCCTCGCCTCGCTCAGCCACCCCAACATCGCGCGCCTGTTCGGCGGAGGCCGGACCCCGTCGGGTCGGCCGTATCTGGCCATGGAGTACGTGGACGGTCTCCCGATCAACCAGTACTGCGCCCGACGGGAGATCACTCTGGAGCAGAAGCTCAGGCTCTTCTGCTCGGTGGCGAGGGCGGTTCACCACGCACACCGCAACCTGGTCGTTCACCGGGACCTGAAGCCGTCGAACATCCTCGTGGAAGCGGATGGAACGCCGAAGCTCCTCGACTTCGGGATCGCCAAGATTCTGGATCCGGACCGCGTGCAGGCGACCGGCTCACCCGCGACGCGCACGGGCATCCGCCTGATGACGCCGGAATACGCCAGTCCCGAACAGGTTCTGGGTGGGCCGATCACCACGGCGGCCGATGTCTACGGGCTGGGCGTGATTCTGTACGAACTTCTCGCCGGGACGCGTCCCTTCCGGATGGGAGCCGGCGGGCTGCAGGAGCTCGAGAGGCGGATTCTCCACGATTCCCCCGATCGTCCGAGCAGCGTGATCGGTCGGCTCGTCCCTCCGGATCCGGCCGACGTTCCGGCGGCCGCGGCGGTGCCCGCGGCCGTGCCCGGTGTCGGGGACTCGGACCCGTTCGCGGCGGGTCTGGATCCCCGGGCCGTTCACGACCGGCTTCACCTGCGGCGTTTGCGGCAGGAGCTGCGCGGCGACCTCGACCGGATCGTCCTCATGGCCCTGCGAAAGGAGCCAGACCAGCGGTATCCGTCGGCCGAGGCGCTGGCCGTGGATGTGGAGCGGTACCTGGCGGGGGAACCGGTGTCGGCTCAGCGTTCGAGTCGGCGCTATCGGGCGGCCAAGTTCATCCGCAGAAACCGCGTGCAGACGCTGGCCGGCGTCGCCGTGGTCGCCGCGCTCGCCATCGGTGCCGGGGTTTCGGCGTGGCAGGCTCGCAGGGCCGAACGTGCCCTGGCGGCTTCCGAGGCGGCGCTCGCACGCTCCGAGGATGTCACCGGCCTGCTCCTGGAGATGTTCGAGGCGGCCGACCCGATGGTCGCGGGTGGGGACACGGCGGTATCCCGGGAAATTCTTCGACGCGGGCTCGGCCGGGTGGAGGAGCTGGAAGACCAGCCCCTGGTGCAGGCGGAGATGCTCCATGCCCTCGGACGCATCCACTACAGCCTCGGACAGTACGAGCGGTCGCTGGAGCTGTTCGACCGCTCACTGGATCTACGGCGTACCTACCTCGGACCTCGCCATCCCGACGTGGTCGAGAGCATGGAGCGGGTCGCGTGGCTGTACCGGGGCCGCGGCGACCTGGATGGCGCGGATTCGATGCTGGCCGAGGCCCTCTCCATCGCCATCGAGTCGTACGGACCGACCGACACGACGCTGGTCCCGGTTCTCCGGGGTATGGCGAGGGTGGCGACCACTCGCGGTTTGCTGGATTCCGCAGGGGCCCTTCACCGAAGGGTGCTGGCGATTGAGACAGGGACCTACGGACCGGATGATCCCCGCCTGGCCTTCGACCTGCACCGCATCGCCGGCAATCTCCGCTTCCGCGGGTTCCATGATTCCGCTCTCGCGCTCTATCGCGAAGCCCTCGACATCAGCGTTCGAGGCCGCGGTCCGGAGCACGCCGAGGTGGCCGGGGCCATGCTGCACCTGGCCGACGAGCTACAGCGTGGGGACACGATCGACTTCGCGGAATCGGAGCGCCTCTATCGGAACGCGCTGGCCATGCAGGAGCGACTGTTCGGGGAGGACTACCCGAACCTCTCACACGGACTGGGCGGCCTGGCGTCGATCGCCAACCGCAGAGGGCGGTATGCGGAGGCGGACGGCTACGTCCGCCAGGTCCTCGATCTGCGACTGAGAACCCTCGGGCCGGACAACGCGGCGGTCGCCCACGCGCACCGCGCGTACGGAGATCAGCGGGCGATACAGGGAGACTACGAAGGGGCCATCGAGCAGTACCGGATCGCGCTTCCCATGCTCTACCGGCACCTCGGCGACAATCCGGACGCGGCGGGCGTTCACCACGCAGCTGCCAGGGCATGGGTCGGGATGGGCGAGCCGGACAGCGCTCTCGTTCAGGCGAGCCACGCGGTCCGGATCTACTCGGCCACCGTAGGCCCGGAGAACTGGCGTGTCGCCGATGTGCTCACGACGGCGGCGGAGGCCCGGTTGCTGGCCGGGCAGGTTCAGGCCGCGGAGAGGGACCTGCTCGAGGCACGTCGGATCTTCGCGCTGAACTCGCCGGGGAACGCCGAGCGGTCCGAACGGGTCGAGGCGCTGCTGGTCGAGCTGTACGATCGGTGAAAAGGGCCACCGGGCCCCGGCGGAGCGATCACCCCTCCGCCTCCGGGTTCCGGACGGTCGACACCCGTAGAGGCCCCCGCCTCCGGACCGTCGGCGGCCTCGCCGGGCTCGCCGACTGGCGCAGGACGTCCACGAAGCCGATCACATCCTCGGCGGCCGTGGCGCCGGCGTTCCGCACGCGGGTCGTGTCGATACGGAGACCGCCGTCGTTCGCGAGCTCGAGACCCGGGGCCGCTCGGGCCTCGCCCAGCGGAAGCGGCCGCCATCCGATCTGTCGCGACGACGCCAGGAATTCGGTGCAGTCGTCCGCCGGGACGGTGAAGATCAGCTCGAACTCTCCGTGGGGTCCGGCCAGCATCGTCCAGGCCGGAAAGCCGGAGTCGCGGATGAGACTCAGGGCGGCCGGATGCAGGACGGTCTCGAAGTCCAGGTCGAGCCGAAACCCCACGCGGCTGCGGAGCATGAGTTCATCCACGGTGGCGATCACGCCGTCGCTCGAGTCCATGCAAGCGCTCGCGAAACGACGCAGCAACGTCGATTCACGGTTCCTCGCCGAGGGCAGGAACGGGACCGAGGGATTCGAATCCGGCCGGCCGAGGGCCTCGAACGCGAAGGCGCTCCCGGCGCCCAGCCGCCCCGACGCGAACAGGCGGTCTCCGGGACGGCAGCCCGAGCGAAGCATGGCCTCGTCCACCGGAACGAGACCCAGAGCCACGGACTCCATGTGCAGCCCCGCGGAGCGGTTCGTGTCGCCGCCGAGCACGAACAGGCCGCTGACCGCGCACGCATCGCGCACCCCGAGCTGAAGCCTCTCCCTCCACGCACCCGTCGCGTCCGGCGGGAGGGTCTCGCTCAGCAGGATGCCGAGCGGATCCGCTCCCACCGCCGCCAGGTCGCTCGCCGAGCTCATCACCGTCATCCAGCCGATCCGGTACGGGTCCCGATACAGACCGGTCTCCAGCTCCTCGACCAGGGCATCCACGGTGACCGCGAGATACAGGCCCGGAAGGCCGGGAAGGGTGAGCAACTCGGCATCGCTCTCCCCGGTCCGGTTCCTCTGCCGGGCCGAGCGGGGAAGGGTGCGCACGAGCGAGCGCACGAGCGCGTTCTCTCTCACCTCGACTTCGTCCGTCAGACGCATAGCCGTATCGCCTCCGGCAGGATCCCGAACACCGCGTCGCGCGTGCGGACGACCTCTCCGTCCCGCTCGACCGCGAACGGCTCTTCGGAATGGATCTCGAGGCGGTGGGCCCGCCACGAGCGCGTGCCCCGACCACCGAACCGTCCCCGCAGCAGACGACCGAGAATCCAGGCCAGCCGTATGGGCCCGACCGGACCGATGACGTGCACGTAGAAGGAACCGTCGGCGCGCTCGAACGGCGTGCCGTACGAGAGCGAGCCGCTGAAGTTCGGGTTCTTCACGATTCCCACGTTACGGACCCGGGTTCGGACCGCCGCGCTCCCGTCCACGCGGATCTCCACCACGCGGGACCCGGAGCGCAGCAGGGTCGCGACGGCAGCATACACCATTCCGGCGGTCGGGATGCGGGCCTTCAGGAGGCGGAGCAACCGATCGGGCGAGTTGAACCGCTGGTTGGCGTCCGCCGTGGTGCCGATGCTCGCGTTGACGAGCCATTCGCACCGGCGAGGTGCGGTCAGGAAGGGTTCCGCGTACTCGAGCGTGCAGACATCGCTCGCCTCGACGTGGTCGAAGTCGAGGCGCACCGGGATGCCCCGGATCCGGCATCGATCCTGGAATGGCTTGTGGAAGTCGTTGCTGGACCCGAGCCCGATGGCCCCGAGACGGATGCGGTCGCGTCGGTCGACCGGCGCATTCTCCAGCAGCACGGAAGCCACCAGGTTCACGGTTCCGTCCCCCCCGGCGGCCACGAAGTCCGTCTCTCCGCGGGCCAGCTCCCGACGGACCACCCGTGTCATCACCTGCGATCCTGCAGCGATGGCTGTCCGGTAGGGTCCGATACGCTGCCGGACCTCCGACTCGATTTCGCGCCACCGCTCGAGGGCGGTGCCTCCACCCGCTTCCGGGTTCAGGAGAATGAACATGGTTCCTCCTCAGATCTGCTGGCGGACCGGTCGCGCGCCCAGGGTCACGAAGAACGCCACCAGGAACGGCAGCAGGGCCTGACCCCAGGACGGCCGATGCGCCAGGGTGACGCCCGCGAGCAGAAGCACGTAGGCGACGACCACCGGACCGATGGCCCGGTGCGCGTCCTCATCCGTGCGGATTCCGTGCAGTCGCACGTGACCGAACGCCGAGACGAGGGCCCCGGCACCGATCAGTCCCACGGTCAGGATGGCCCCGATCCACTCGGTCGGACCGATTCCCGCCGCGGGATCCGCGTGCAGCACGCGCCCGACGAGCCCGGAGGCCTCCGCGGCCCAGACGGCTCCCGCCGCGGCGAGCACCGCGAATCCATCGCTGACGACACAGGAAACGGAGCGTCCAACCACCACCGGGAGCGTCCGGTACCCGGTCCTCCGATCGGCGGACACGTCCTTGAAGTAGCCGGTGAGTACGAAATCGGCGTAGGCGAAGAAGACGGCGATCGAGGCGGCGATCAGGGTCGCGGGTGGCGCCGCCGGGCCGGTCCCGGCGCCGAGCCCGGCGAGCACACCGGTCCAGAACAGCGCCAGGACGATTCCCGCGTTGTAGAAGGGTCCCGCCCACGGACGCCTCTTGAACCAGGAATACGTGGCCAGACCGATGATCGCGGCCGTCACCAGCGGCACGTTCCACCGGGACGCGGCAACCAGAGCTCCGCCCACCACCACCAGTCCCGAGAGACTGACCGCGAACACGTGGGCCCGGCGAATCGTACCCTTCACGAGGGGGCGATACGGGGCCGAGAGCGAGTCGGTGTCGAGCTGGAAGCAGTCGGTGAGCGCCTGCCCGAAACCGTAGGAAAGGAAGAAGGCCAAACCGAGAGAGAGGGCCACTCCGGTCGGCACCGCACCCGCGAGCCCCAGCCCCGCGATGCCCGTGATCCCGGAGACGAAGAGCAGATACGGTCTCATGGTGACGACGTAGTCCCGGACGAACGCAACGCTGAACAGGCGGGCGCGCCTCGGGAAGCTGACCGCTCCGGATCCGTTCACGCCGCACCTCCGATCCGCCAGCCGGTCGAAACGGAGTCCGGCCGGATCGGGTGAACGTCGGTCATGGGATCCGCCCGTCCTGCGCGTCGCTGCCAGCGCCAGCCGATCCACAGGCAGGTCGCACCGCCGCCGATGCAGAACAGGTTCAGGGAGAGCTCGAACACCGAAGCGACCGTCAGCGTCGCGTAGAGCCCGGAGCGAGCGTAGAAGGCGAGGTCGAGGAGACCGAGGTACAGGCTCATGGAGGCCGCGACCACCATGAGATAGGTCCCCCCGGGCCGACCGCGGAGCAGGCTCCAGCCCGCGGCGCACAGGAGGAGGCCGAGCACCGTGTCAGCGAGCACGAAGGCCGTCTCGAAGGCGGACACGACCGGGTCTTCCTGACCCAGGTCGAGGAGGCCTCCCAGGTACAGGGTCCAGAAGAGCAACATCAGGGCCCCGCCCGCCGCGAACGTCCACCCGAGCGCCGTGTGCCGGTCGGGCCTGTTCGATGGCTTCATCGTTCCTCCTGCGTCGAGCGATCGTGGGATCGCGGTCCGATTCCACGGTGGCAGCGAGCCATCAAGCGGAGGTCAAGGCGGGAGCTTGATCCCCGCTTGACCCGTTCAGGCGAGGCTGGAGCGAGGACGAACCCCCCGCGGAATCGAGGAGACCCGATGCCGAAGCCCAGGCTGCAGATCATCGTTCTGTTTCAGAACCTCGGAGAGGGCCGCGCGTACTACGCCCGTTCTCCCGCCCCGCCGCTGTCCGGCATCCTTCTGGCTGCCCTGACCCCCGACCTGGTGGAGGTGGAGGTCCTCCACGAAATGGTCCGGCCGATCGACTACGAGACCGATGCCGAGTTCATCGCCCTCAGCTTCATGGACTTCTGCGCCCCTCACGCCTTCGACGTCGCCTCCCGCTTCCGGAAGCTCGGCAAGACGGTGATCGCCGGAGGCAAGTATCCCAGCACCTTTCCCGATCGGGTGGCGCCGCACTTCGACTCAGTGGTGGTCGGAGAGGCGGAGCCGGTTTGGGCGGGCGTGGTGAACGACCTCGTGTCCGGCCGGCTGAAGCCGCGCTACGAGGCCCCCCTGCGCGGAGCCCTGAGGGACATCCCGCCGCCTCGATACGACCTCGTGGAGCCCGCGTACTCGGTGCCCGTCGTCACCGAGGCGACCCGTGGCTGCCCGTTCGCCTGCACCTACTGCCAGCTGAACATCCGGCGCGCGCCGTTTCGCATGCGGCCGATTCCCGACGTGATCCGGGATCTCACCGCGACGGGCGGGCTCAGCCTCCCGCGCCGAAAGATGGCCATGCTGTACGACAACAACTTCGGCGGCGACATGCGGTACGCGAAGGAGTTGCTGCGCGAGATCGCGAAGCTCGACCTCTGGGGCGTCGGGTACCAGTTCAGCTTCAACTGCCTGCACGACGACGAGTTCGTCGACCTCCTGTCGGAGGCGCACTGCGCCATGGCGTTCATCGGGATGGAATCGCTGCACCAGCCGAGCCTCCTGGCGGTGCAGAAACGCCAGAACCGGGTGGAGGAATACCGGCAGCAGTTCCGGCGGCTGAAGGAACGGGGGATACTGATCTTCACCGGGTTCATGCTGGCGCTCGACGAGGACACGCCGGAGTACTATCGATCCGTGCCCTCGAGACTCGAGGAAGTCGACCCGAGCGCACTGCTGATCTCGATCTCGATCCCCATCCCGGGAACGCCGTTCCATCGGGAGGTGGAGTCGCAGGGACGCATCACCGACCCCGACCTCTCACACTACGAGGGGGACCACCTGGTCTTCGAGCCCCGGGGCGTGAGCCGGGAGGAGGTCTTCGAGGCGTTCGAGACGATCAACCGGACCTTCTATTCGCGTGGCGCCATTCTGAGGCGGTGGGGTCGCTTCCTCCGCACGTACCTGGATCCACGACCTCGACGGGTCCGGCGCGCCGGTTTCGGCCTCCGGCTGCTTCGCTCGGTGCTGCTGTCGTTCATCTACTTCAAGCTGTCCGTCTTCCAGAGGCACCACGCCCGGAAGAAGGTGTTCGGCATCGGGCGGACACCACCTCCGGGATCCGAGACACCCGGCCGGAGCGAGGCCGCATGACCGGAGCCGCGGCCCGAGGTCCGGTCACTCTCCACGCAGGACGGTCGCCGGATCCGTGCGGGCGGCGCGCCGGGCGGGCAGCCAGCTCGCCGCGAGGGCGGTGAGCAGCAGCACGGCCGCCATCAGGCCCAGGGTCAGCGGGTCCGTCGGGCTCACTCCGTACAGGAGGCCCCCCAGGAAGCGGGTCAGCCCGATCGCTCCGGCCAGTCCAGCGCAGAGCCCGGCCGCGGCCACCATCGCTCCCTGGCGCATCACCATCCTTCGGATCGCCTCCGTACCTGCGCCGAGAGCCACTCGAATGCCGATCTCCCGCGACCGGAGAGAGACGGTGTACGACAGCACCCCGTACACGCCGACCACGGCGAGAAGGAGCGCCACGCCGGAGAAAGCCGTGAACGCCAGCAGCGCAAAGCGGTTTCGGGCCACGGAATCGGACAGATAGGCCGCCATCGTCCGAACGTTATACACGGGAAGATCGGGGTCCATGGCGTGGACCTGCTCCTGCACGGCCGGCAGCAGCGCGGTCGGCTCCCCTTCCGACCGAACCACCAGCGTCATGAAGCTGAACTCCGCGAACTGCCGATGGTCCCAGTACAGCTTGGAGCGCGCCTCCGTGCCGGGTCCTTCGTGCAGGACATCGGCCACGACCCCGATCACCTCCGCGACCAGCGTGTCGCCCCACGGCATGGCGATGTGCCGGCCGATCGGGTCCGCATCCGGAAACACCTCAGCGGCCGTCGTGGCACTGATGACGACCGTAGCAGGGGCATCGGCTCCGTCCCGTCGGTCGAACGTGCGTCCGGCGAGCAGCGGAATGCCCATGGCCCCGTGATAGTTCCAATGAATCGGCCGGATGTCCGCCACGGGTTGCTCCCCCGGTTCGGGGGGCGGACGATCCGGATCGTAGAAGCTGGTGCCGATGCCCATTCCACTGAGGGGCAGGGCGGTGATCGCCGATGCCGTCTCCACCCCCGGCAGGGCGGCCAGCCGGTCCACCAGCTCCTCGAAGAACGGTCCGCGGGCGGAGTCCGGATAGGCATCGTCTCCCAGCTGCACATCCGCCGTCAGCACACCGCCCGCGTCGAGCCCTACCCCTTCGTCCACCAGCGCCCGAAAGCTGCGGAGCAACAGTCCGGCCCCGGCGAGGAGGGTGAGGGCCATGGCGACTTCCGCCACGACGAGTGCGTTTCGGGTGCGCACGACACCCCTGCGGCTGCCACTCCGGCCTCCGCCCTCCTTCAGGGCGCCGCTGAGGTCCGCGCGGGCTCCCCGCAGGGCGGGCAACGTCCCGAAGAGGAGCGCCGAGATGACCGACACCAGGAAGGCGAAGGCGAGAACCGTCCCGTCCACGCCCACCTCGCCGAGTCTCGGAATATCCGGACCGAGGGCCAGCAGCGCCCGGACCGCTCCGTGGGCCAGCGCGACACCGAGAACGCCGCCCGCCAATCCCAGAAGCAGGCTCTCGACCAGGAGCAGCGTCACGATCCGGCCTTCCCGGGCGCCGATCGCCGCGCGCACGGCCAGCTCGCGCTCCCTCCGCGTCGCCCTCGCGAGGAGCAGATTCGCGACGTTGGCCGCGGCGATCAGGAGCACGATGCCGACGGCCGAGAAGAGGACCAGAATGAGGACCCGGCTGTCGCCCACGATCTGTTCGTACAGGGGGACGACGTTCACCCGGTACCCGGCGTTGTAGTCGGGCGCCTCGCTCTCGTAGCGCGAAGCGATCAGGTCGAGCTCGGCGTCCGCCTCCTCCCGCGTCACTCCCGCGGAGAGTCGTCCCAGAACCTGAAGGTACCGGCCGCGCCAACCCGGTTCGGTGTACAGGGGGCGCCAGACGTCTTCCGTGCCGATGGAGTTGAAGGCCAGCGGAGGCTCGAAGTCGAACGAAGCGGGGAGCACACCGACCACCTCGTACGGGTCCCCATCCATCATGATCGTTCGGCCCACGATCTCCGGGTCGGCACCGAACCGACGCTGCCAGAATCCGTGGTCGAGCACGGCGACGCGATCGTCGCGACCGTCCTCATCCGGACGGAAGAGTCGGCCGAGGGCCGGTCGAACGCCGAGAATCGAGAAGAAGGCGGGCTTCGCCATCACGACTCCGACGCGCTCCGGCTCGGAGCCGCCGGTCAGGGTCGAGCTGAAGGGCACGAAGGCGGCCAGCTCCTCGAAGGTCCCGGCGTCGAGCCACGCGTGGTAGTTGGCCGGCGAGGCCACGTTCCTGGGGTTGTCCCGGGAGAGGTTCTCCTCCCACACCATCATGATTTCGTCCGGGTCCTCGTACGGCAGGGGGGCCAGAACCACCCCGTTCACCACGCTGAACACGGCGGCGATCGCTCCCACCGCGAGACCGAGTGTTCCGACGACCACCCCGGTGAAGCCGGGACGACGGCGGGCCCCTCGCAGCGCGAAGCGCAGGTCCCCCGCGAGCGATTCGAATCGAGACCTCATCCTCCCCCTCCTCATCCGCTTCCTCTCCGTGTCCCGGCACCGCCTCCGAACCCGGTCGAGATTCCCGAACCGGCGCAAGGCCTCCGCTTCGGCCTCCTCGGCCGCCAGTCCCTCCTCGGCCGCGATCAGCGATGCCCGGGCCTCGACGTGAAACCGCAACTCTGCGTCGATCTCCCGGTCCACGTCCCGCCGGAACAGGAGATCGCGGAGACCCAGGCGCGCCCGCGGAGCCCAGCGTCCGCTCATGCCGGCGCACCCTCCAGGACGCGCGAAATCACGCGGACCGTGCGGCCCCAGTCTCGAACCTGCTCGCGCAGCGCCATCTCGCCCTCCGTCGAGAGCCGGTAGTAGCGGGCCCTCCGGTTGTTCTCCGACAGGCCCCATTCCGCCTCGAGCCACCCGCGGCGGTGCATCCGGTGCAGAGCGGGGTACAGGGCCCCCTCTTCGACCTGGAGCTCCTCGCCCGTGACCTGTTCGATGTGACGCAGGATGCCGAAGCCGTGATTCGGGCCCCAGGCGAGGGTCTTCAGAATCAACATGTCCAGCGTCCCCTGCAGCACGGGGACCGTTTCGATTTCGGCGGGCATCGAATCTCCTCGTTCGAAAACGCTCCAACCCGAATGGCGGTCGATCCTTCCGTCTCACCTAACACGTTTAGGTGAAGACACACTACAAGTTGCCCTCGTTTCCCTAAGCCGTCAAGGGGAACCGGGTTCGTCGGGTGTCGGGGTTTGCCGGGCCGAAACTCCGGGGCCAGACTCCCGTAGGATCCTGGGGGACGCGGGCGCAGGGAAAGACCGCTCCCCGGACAACCCGCAGGGGAGGCGACATGAGAGGATTCAGGGGCTTTCTCGTGGCCGGCATCGCGTGGTTCGCGGCCGGCTGCATGCAATTCGAGTACGGCGTCACGCTCGAGGAGGACCTCTCGGGCACTGCCGACGTGGACGTGACGGTCGATCTGGACCGGGTCGCGTATCTCGCCGCGTACATTCAGAACGCCTTCGAGGGTGAGGGTGGAGAGCCCTCGGATGAGCAGATCGAGGCGGCGAGGGAGGAGATCCTCGCCGAGATGGACGCAGACGACGACTTCAGCGAAGAGTCGATGCGGGCCGAGATCGAGCCGGATCTGCCGGATGGGGTGGTGCTCGTGTTCGCCAGGGCCAACCGGGAAGGGCTGCGTACCCTGGTGGACATGCGGTTCGCCTTCGATCACGTGAGCAAGCTGCGGGAGATCCGGCTGGACGCCGATGACGAGAGCGGTGACGCCGGCGCACCCGTGGACTCGGAGCCGTTCGAGGATCTCGAGATCATCGAGGACGGCGATGAAATCATCGTTCGCAGCCAGCCGATCAATCCGATGGAGGAGATCGGCGAGATGGACGATACCCCCTTCGTGACGGAGGCGATGGTCGAGAAGCTGCTCGAAGGGTTTTCCATCACCTTCCGGCTCACGTCGCCCTTCAAGGTCCAGGAGCACAACGCCACGCGGAAGGAAGGAAAGACCCTCGTCTGGGAGTTCAATCTCCAGACGCTGGAGTCCGGGGAGGCTACGGGGATCTACGCACGGCTGAAGCGCTGACCTCCGCTGACCTCGATCTTCGGTATTCGTCAGGAGCCGGGCCGTCACCCCTGCGGCCCGGTCCATTCCGTGCTTTCGCGCAGCGGTCTGCGGTAACGGAGGAGACATGTTCGATTTCGCCCTGCTGATCCCGATACTGGCCATCTTCTTCATCTTCGGGGTCCCGATCATGGCCGTGGCCACGCACTTCGTTCTCCGGCCGCTCGTGCGCGATGTGATCGGGGCGATGCAGGGAAAGGCACAGGCCGAAGCGGAAGACCTGTTGAATCGGGTAGGCCGCCTGGAGCAGGCGCTTCTCGACCAGGGCCAGCAGATCGACCGGCTCATCGACGCCGAGTCGTTCCGCCGGCAGCTGGAATCGGGTCAGGCCACCCGGTCCGGGCCGTCACCCGACCTGTAGGTCCCGGCAGCCTGAGATCCGGTCGGGGCCCGCCTTGTCGATGTCACAGGGGGCGGCGAAGTTGCCGTCATGGCATTCGAGATCCGTCCGTTTCCCGACTTTTCGTGGTCGCAGAGCCGCCGTTCGACGTTCCGTGAGTGTCCGCGCAAGTATTACTGGCATTACTACGGGTCTCATAACGGCTGGCTGGACGAGGCCACCGACGAGGCCCGGCTCGCCTGGCGGCTCAAGAAGATCACGAACCTGTACATGGTGCTCGGCACCGTCGTGCACGAGCTCGCCGCGCGCGCCATTCTCCAGGCCCGGGGCGGTGGCGCCGTTCCGGAAGCCGCGGGGCTGATCGAGCAGGGAAGGGCGCGCCTGAACCAGGCGTGGCTGATGTCCCAGCAGCGGGCCGAGTGGGAGCGTCGTCCCGGCCAGCTCACCATGCTGATGGAGTTCTACCGCAGCTCGGGGCCGTCACGGGACCGGATCGAGCAGATCCGGGACAAGCTGTACGCCTGCCTGCGCCACCTGCTGAGCTCCGAGAGCTTCCGCGAGGCTGTCGAGGCGCCGATGGTCGAGGTCAAGGAGGTCGACCGCCTCGATTTCGTGGAGCTGGACGGCGTCAAGCTGTACGCTCAGCCCGATCTGCTGTACCGGCTCGGTGATGCCTGGCGAATCGTGGACTGGAAGACCGGGCAGCGCCACGCTTCCCATGCGCCACAGCTCCGCACCTATGCAGTCTATCTGAGGGAGCGGGGTGACCTGCCTCCCGGGCCGGTGATCGGGCGGCTGGAGTACCTTGGCAACGGAGACTCCGCCAGCGTGCCGATCTCGGACCGGGACTGCGCGGAGGAGCGCCAGCGGATCCGGGACAGCGTCGAGGCGATGCGCACCTACCTGGCCGATCCCGTCCGCAACGAACCGCATCCTCGTGACCGGTTTCCGCTTCGCGACGACACGCGCCGGTGCCCATCCTGTCCGTTCTTCGAATTGTGCGAGGACGAGCTCCTCGAGGCGGGTGCAGCAGGTCCCTTCTGAGGCGCTTTCCGTGTCCATTTCGCCTCTGTCATGTATACTTCAACTGTCCCGACCCCGGTGGCCCGGCTCAGCCACCGCACCTCGAAATCCGTTCTGGAGGTCCGCATGAAGCGATGGCTCGTCGTCCCCCTCGCACTACTGATGGTCTGGCCGGGCACCGTCCTGGCCCAGGAAGAGTCCTCTCCCACCTGGTGGGCCGTGTTCACGGAGTGGGTGGCCCCGAACGACGTGATGGCCTTCGAAGAGGCCAGCGCCGAGATGTTCGAGGCCATCGCGGCCAACGCTCCGGAAGGAATGGTGTATTACACGCTGTCCGGCCCGGAGACCGGATACATGTATGCCATTCCGATGGAGAGCATGACCGACTTCATGAACATGAACTCGCAGTGGATGGGGATGGTGGAGAAGATCGGCTGGGACGCGTGGGAGGAAATGTCCGCCAAGGCCGATCCGCTGGTCGAGAAACGGTCCATGAACTTCTTCGTCGAGATGCCGGACGGGTCCTACCATCCGGAAGGCTTCGAGGAAGCCATGGCGGACCGTCCGGCCAGGCACTTCGACTATCTGTATCCGAAGTCGGGTATGGAGGACGAGTTCAACGAAGTGATGAAGGAGTGGGTGGCGCTGTACGAGAAGAACGGCCTGGAGGACGCCGGCTGGACGGCGTACCAGGCGGTCTCCGGCGATGACCTTCCGATGGTGGTTCTCATCACGCCGGCCACCAGCGCCGGGGCGTACTACATGATGAGCGAGGAAGCCGACGAGCGTCTCGGGGAAGAGGGCCAGCAACTGATGATGAAGTCCCTCGGCCTGATGCGGGACTTCGAGCACTCCGATGCCCAGTTCCGGCCCGAGCTCTCCCTCCTGCCCCCCGACGCGATGTAGCGAAGCGCCGGCAGCGGGCCGGCGCGGATCCCGCTCCTGGCGGACCGCGACCGGCACAGCCCGCCTTCACCGTCCGAAGCCCGCGTGCGCAGAGCCGGCGCCGCGGGCTTCATCGGTTCGGCCGCGTCGGTACTGGAGCCGATGAGGCGGTTGACGACGCTCAGGTCGTGAGCACGACCTTGCCGAGGTTGCGTCGCTCGTGGATGTACCGGTGGGCCTGGACGGCTCCCTCCCTCGACAGGGGATAGGTCGAGTCCAGGACCGGACGGAGCTCGCCCGACTCGATCCCCCGGTAGATCTCCTCGAGGCCCGGGAGGAGCAGCTCCTCCCGCTCCTGCAGGTGCAGCAGGTGGACGCCGAAGATCCCGATGCAGGGCTGGACCAGGTCCATGGGATGGATCCTCGGCGTCCGCAGCCACGCCAGGGCGGCCCGGGGCCAGTTCTTTCGGCGGGTGGGAAGGGCCGAGCTCATCCCGTAGAACACGAGACGCCCGAGCGGGGCCAGGAGCCGGCGGCACGCGGCGGTGGCCTTCCCGCCCGTGGCGTCCAGGGCCACGTCCAGCTCCCGCTCTCCGAGCAGGGCTCGGACGTCCGGTTCCCAATCGCCCCGCGAGTCGAAGCAGGCCTCGGCCCCGAGCTCCCCGGTCACGAACGCCCGCTTCTCGGGTGTGCCGGCCGTGCCGATCACCCGCAGACCGTCCCGTACGGCGAGCTGAACGGCGGCCGAGCCGACGCCGCCCGCCGCCCCGAGGACGAGGACGGTCTCGCCTGCCCGGACTCTCGCACACTCCGAAAGGCAAACCCACGCGGTCAGGAACACGACCGGAACGGCTGCGGCCTCGGCCGGCGAGAGACCGTCCGGGTAGCGGAACAGGTTGCGGGTCGGAACCACGATGTCGTGCGCGTAGCCGCCGTGCCGGATGAGCGCCACCGCGCGATCGCCGGGGCTCCAGTCCCCGGTGTCGCCGCCGGTGCTCACGATCTCGCCGGCCACTTCGAAACCGGGACTGTAGGGCCGTGGCGGAACGGTGTCGTACAGCCCCGCCCGCATGAACAGGTCGGCGAAGTTGATCCCTACGGCCTGGACCTTGAGGTGGACCTCATCCGGACCGGGTTCCGGAAGCGGAATCTCGCGCTCGACGAAGACGTCCGGGGGACCGTGCCGCTCGATTCGGACGGCGCGCGTGGTCGCTTGTGGCACGTTGAGTCTCCTCGCCTCGGGTGGAAAGGGCGACGCGTTCCTCCGCGGCGCCTGATCTGAGGATGCGTTCCGCACCGGACGGTGGCCAGAGGGAAGCTTCCCCGCGGCGGGCACCGGCACCATATTGGCGCGCCGCATCGCCCCAGGTTTCTGAAGCGGAGGCGACAGCTGAACCCACTGGTCCTCGGCATCGCTGCGTACATCGCGCTGCAGTTCGGGATCGGCCTCTACGTGTCCCGGCGTATCAAGACCGAGGACGATTACCTGGTGGCCGGCCGATCGCTCGGACCTGCGCTCACCAGCCTCACCGTGTTCGCCACCTGGTTCGGGGCGGAGACGTGCATCTCCGCCGCCGGGCTCGCCTATGCGGGCGGCCTGCGCGGCGCATCCGCCGAGCCCTTCGGATACGGCCTGTGCATCGTCGTTCTCGGGCTCTTCCTCGCGGTGCCGCTGTGGCGGATGCGGTTGTCGACGCCGGCCGACTTCTTCCGGATTCGCTACTCTCCCGCGGTGGAGCGGCTCGCCGTTCTGCTCATGGTGCCCACGTCGGTGTTCTGGGCTGCGGCCCAGGTTCGCGCCTTCGGGCACGT
>NZ_JBZQEK010000134.1:0-9310 GCF_058719085.1 Candidatus Benthicola sp. | reverse complement strand
GCCGGGCGAGGTGCTCGTGCAGACCGCGCGACCGCACCATCCGGCGCTGCGTGCCGCTCTTCGGCACGACTACGAGGCTTTTGCCCGCGACGAGATCGAGGACCGAAAGGGACCGGGCTATCCGCCCAACCGCCGCCTGGCCAACCTGATCCTCTCCGGCCCGTCGGAGGAACGAGTCGCCGAGGCCGCGGAGCGAACGGCCGACTCGGCTCGCCGCCTGGCCCGTCGGGCACGCGACTCCGACGTCGACATCGTGGGCCCGGCTCCGTGTCCGATCGACCGGATCCGAAGGCGGTGGCGATGGCACTTCCTGCTGAAGAGCGACCGGCCCGCCGCCCTCGGAGCGTTGCTTCGCCACCTGGCCCGCCAGGAGGGTCAACCCGGAGGGGGTCTCCGTCTCGAGATCGACCGGGACCCCGAGGCCCTGCTGTAGCCGGACCCCTCGCACCTCCGTCGCGGACCCTCCGACCCGCCTCATGTGATTAGTGGCGAGCGTCGCCCATCACTCTGTGCATTGGCCATGTGGCGTACTTATGGGACGTTCAGGCGGGGGTCAGCTCCCTACCGGATACCGGACGATGAGGGAATCCGGTGGAGGCCGCACCGGCAGGGTGTCGGTCGACGCCGCGCCGACCAGCCGACTGGTCAGGTAGACGGCCGTGACCTGCCCACCGCCCTCGTTGATTCCGGTGAGGATGCGTCGAGGCGGCAGGGGCCGGCCCCCGGCGCTCCGCCGCTCGGGCCCGAGCTCCACGATCGGGACTCGAATCGCCCACCTGCGCACGATCCAGGCGCCGGAGGGAAGCCGGTCGAACTCCACGCTGCCCCCGAGCCGGCTCGTGTCCACATTCAGGTCCAGGTTCTCGTACCGGAAGTCCAGGCGCCGGAGCTCGGAACTCTCCGCGTCCAGCCACATGGTACCGCCGATGTCGATCACACGGCTGTCCTCCGTGGGCTCGAAACCGAGGACCACGACCCCCTCCTCGTCGGACCCCACGAGGCGGAAGCAGTGCCTTCGCAGGAACTCCCGGGACAGCATCACGTCCGCGTCCGGTCCGTAATACTGAATGGTCCCGGCGATCCACTGGACGAAGCCGCCCAGCAGCAGGTCCCGGGTCGGGATCGAGCGGAACGGGTGCCTCCCGAAGTAGCGGACCTCCTCGTACTCGACGGCGCTCACGGGCACGCCCTCGGGATCGAGGATGCGCTCGTAGTGCACGGCATCGAATCGGTAGTACGGCTGCTGTCCCGTCCACACGATGGCGGCCAGTGCCTTCCGGGCCTCCTCCCACACCCGGTACACCGCCACCCCCTCCTCGCCGAGGACCTCGCAGGCCCCTCCCGCGCCCTCGACCGCGAGCTCGGCCATCGGGATCGGGGCCACTCCGACTTCGAGCCGGTACGAGGCGCTCTCCCCCGCTTCCAGCGTGATGGGCTCGGACTCGACGCTCTCGTATCCGATGCGGTCCGCGCGCAGGCGATACGTGCCCGGCATCGGAGCGCGCAGGAGCCAGGTCCCGGCCGTGGACGTCAGGGTGGAAGAGAGCGTGTGGCCGGCGCTGTCCTGCAGAACCACGAAGGCGCCCGAAATGGATCGCCCGGTCCCCTGTTCGACGAGGACTCCCCGGATGCTCTGTGCGGTCGCGGGACGCGGGAGGAACAGCAGCCCCGAGAGCGTGGCCGCCATCACGGCGACCACGACCTGGCGGCGCAGCGTCATGCGGTCACTCCCGGGTGACGCCCAGACCCGGCTCGTCGCCGACCCGGATCTCCGCTCCCTGCAACCCGGGACCGGTGAAGGGGTCCTCCGCCAGCAGCGCCGCCCCGTCCAGGTCCGCGTAGTCCAGCAGGCTCGCGAGGTGCGCGGCGGGTGCGATCCCGAGGGAGGATTCCAGCATGCACCCCATCATGACCTGGAGGCCGCACGACCGGGCGGTGTGGATCATCCGGAGAGCTTCCCGCGGGCCGCCGCACTTGGAGAGCTTGATGTTGATGCCATCCACGAGACCCACGAGCCCGGGCACGTCGGCGCTGTCCACGCAGCTCTCGTCGGCTATGATCGGAAGCGAGGAGCGTCCATGGAGGAAGCGGTATCCCTCGCGGTCCGACGGATGGAGCGGCTGTTCCACGAACTCGACCCCGTGGTCCGCCAGCATCGCCACCCGCTCGACGGCCTCCCGGGCCGACCAGGCGGCGTTCGCGTCCACCCGGATCACCGTTTCCGGCGGCGCCGCGTCCCGGATGGTGGAGAGGATCTCCTCGTCCCGGTCCGTACCCAGCTTCACCTTGAGGATCGAGAAATCGGATGCCTCCGCCACCTTCCGCCTCAGGATCTCCGGCTCATCGATCCCGATCGTGAAGGAACTCTGAGGAGCCTCCGCCGGGTCCAGGCCCCAGAGCTTCCACAGAGGGAGCCCGGCTCTCTTACCGGCCAGGTCGTGCAGCGCGGCACTCACCGCCGCACGTGCGGACCCGTTGTGTCCGATGGCCCGCTTCAGGTCACGCTCGATCGTCTCCAGCCGGTCCGGGTCCTCCGCCTCTTCGATCACCGGACGCATTCGCTCCAGGGCAGCGATCACCGTTCCCGCGGTCTCACCGTAATACGGCAGGGGATCGGCTTCGCCCCAGCCCTCCATGCCTTCGCCCTCGATGCGCACCCACACGCGTTCGACGTCCTGCTTCACCGACCGGCTGATACGGAACGGGTGCCTGGCTCGAATGGTGAACCTCTCCCAGGTGAGCTTCATGAGTCCTCGCTTGACGTGACCGGATGAGCGGTTTCGGTCAGGGCGCGCAGGTGGGCCGTAACGCACTGGCCGAGCTCCGCCGGGTTGTATCCTCCTTCGAGGACGGAGACGACCCGTCCCCGGGCCGAGTCGCGTGTCCTCTCCACCACTTCGCGCGTGATAAGAGCGAAGTGCTCCGGAGCCAGGGTGAACCCCCCGATGGGGTCGTTTCGCGCCGCGTCGAAGCCGGCCGAGATGAACACCATGTCCGGTTCGAAACCGGCGGCCCGATCCAGACCCTCGAGCAGCGCGTCGACGTACCGGTGGGGATCCTGCCCGGGTCCCATCGGCAGGTTCAGGGTGGTGCCGTCACCGGCCCCGCGGCCCCTCTCCCCGCCCATTCCGGTCCCGGGATACAGCGGGTGCTGGTGCATGGACAGGTAGAACACGTCGGGGTCTTCGTAGAAGGCGTCCTGCGTCCCGTTGCCGTGGTGCACGTCCCAGTCCACGATCAGCACCCGGGAGGCGACCCCCTCCGCGAGCGCCGTCCGGGTCGCCACCGCCACGTGGTTGAACAGGCAGAAGCCCATGGCCCGGTCCGGCGTCGCGTGGTGACCCGGTGGCCGCACGGCGCAAAACGCCGCCGGGCCCTCGCCGCGACCTACCCAGCGCATCGCGTCGACCGCCGCCCCGCAGGCCGCGAAGGCGGCCTCCCACGAGCGACCGGATACGGCCGTGTCCGGATCGAGCCTGAGGATCCGGCCCAGCTCGGCGGCCCGCTGCGATGCCCCGCGGATCGTGGCGATGTGGTCCGCCGAATGCACGCGCCGGACATCGGTCTCCGCGGCCGGGCTCGCAGGCAGCGGAGCGACCCGGTCGTTCAGCTCGGGGAGAACCGCACCGAGGGCCGACATCACCGCACGGAGCCGACCCTGGTGCTCCGGGTGCTCCCAACCGGTGTCGTGGGCGCTGCACGCCTCGTGCGAAAACAGGGCGACTCGATCCATGATCCGGCTGACGCTCCAGTTGATCGGCTCGGGGAAGGGCTCGTAGCTTCCGGTCATGACAATGTACAGCGTGCGGTTTCCGGGTCTACCGACGGGGCGCGTGCGGCTGCCGCTCGCGCTCGTTCTGTGCGTCGCGGCGCTCTCCGCCGGCTGCGAGGTCGAGTGGGGCGGCGCCACCGTGCACCTCGAAGATCCGTCGCCTCCCCCCGAGGCGCCGGCCGAACAGGCCGCCGGGGCCGAGCCCGTCGAGCTGCCCCTGCCGGAAGGCCCACTGCTCTGGGTCGTGCGCCCGGACGGCACATCGGGTCGGGCCCTGGCGATGCCGGTGGCCCGCATGGTCGAGGGCACTCCGGCTCCCCTCGGTTTTCCGGACGCGCCGCCGGAGGGGTATCGGGAGCGCTTCGACGCGGAGTTCGCGCGTCCGGAGACGGAGTTGCTGCTCGGAGCCGGGGGGCTCCGGGCGGGCTCGCTCGTTCTCGAAGCCGCGCCGCGTGTGATCGACGCGGGCTGCCCATCCGCGGTACCGGCTCGGGCCCTCTTGACGCCCGGCGGCACTCTGCCGCCCGTGTCCTTTGCGCTCGGCCCCGGAGTGGCCGGCGGGCTCCCTGCCGTTCCCGACCCGGCGATCGTCGACAACCGGATGCGCACGTTCGGGCCGATTCTCGCCGAACAGCTGCTGCGGCAGGGTGGCGAGGATCGCCCCTATCTCGCGCAGCGAGCCGATCTCGAAGCGGTCGCATGGCCGGGAGACGAGAGTCCGGCCATGGCCGCCACGTACCTGATCAACGACTCGATCGGCGGCCCCGGACCGACGGGCTCCGGCGTCTCGCTGTTCTTCCTGGCCCGTTTCGGAGCCACCGGCTACGTGGTCGACTGGGCGGAGATGCGCACTTATCAGGGCGCGGGGGAACGCGAGATCTTCACCTGGCTCGGGGCGGCACCCGTGCCCGACGGTCGACTGGATTTCGCCGTACGGCGGGACGGAGGCGCGAGGCGGCTGGCAGCGAGCCGGGACAGCGAAGACCCGAATCGTGGGATCGAGTGGACCGAGGATGCCCGTTGCCCTTCTCTCGAGCTGCTGGATGTCCCGGACGAGGTATCGCCCGGAGGCTGATCGGCCGGCTCAGGCAGCGGCGAAGGTGCCGAGCGCCTTTCCGATCTCGCTGTTCCGGATGTCCTGCAGGGCCCGGTCGCGCAACTGGCGCACCCTCTCCCGGGTCACTCCGAGGAGCTGACCGATCTGCTCCAGCGTGTGCTCCGACTCACCCTGCAATCCGTAGTACAGGCGCAGCACGCGTGCGTCGCGCGGCCGGATCGACTGGAGGGCGATCGCCACCTGTTCCTTGAGGATCGAAGCGTCCACCGCCTCCTCTACGTCCGACTCGTCCACCAGGAAGCGATCGATGAGCTGGCTGTCCTCCCCTTCGCCCACCGGGGCGTCGAGGCGTACCTCGGCCACGTTGAGCGCCAGGAGCATCTCGACCGTCTTCGGGTCCAGATCCGCCGGACCCGAAATCTCGTCCGGGGTCGGGTCGCGGCCCAGCTCCTGCTTCAGCCCCTCGCTCACCCGGAGGACCCGCGCCAGCTCGGTAGCGCGGTTGAGGGGCAGCCGGACCGAGCGGCTCTGTCGTGCGAGCGCGGCGAGGATCGCCTGGCGGATCCACCAGACCGCGTAGCTGATGAACTTCACGCCCTGGTCCGGGTCGAATTTCTTGGCTGCCGTGACGAGCCCGACGTTGCCTTCCTGCACCAGGTCGCCGAACGGAAGGCCCCGGTTCTGGTAACGCTTGGCCACCGAGACGACGAACCGGAGGTTGGCCCGAACGAGCTTGGCCAGGGCTTCCTTGTCGCCCGCGCGCGCGAGACGCGCCGTGGCGTCTTCCTCCTCGGGAGTGAGAAGGGGGTACCGGCTGAGGTCTTCCAGGTACAGGTCGACCATGCTCGCCGATTCGGGAGACACGACCTTCCCGTGGTATCGTCCACTTCGCGACATGGTCAATCCTGGAGCGGGGACAGCCGTCAGCACAGGGCGAAGGAAGCTATGAGAGCCCGTCGACCGTTGTCAAACAGCTTGGCCGAGCCACTTCGCTTGTTTCGCCGGCGGCGCGATCGTAGTTAGGTTGTTCCGCTGGCCGGCGTTCGTAGGCCGGACGGCGCTCGACTCCTTGGTGAGAGGTTCATGGGGCGTTTCCACTGGGATTGCGCCGCGTTGAGTGACGTGGGACGCGTGCGGCGAAGCAACGAGGACTCCGTCTACTGTTCTGCGGACTCGGGCGTGTTCGTGGTCGCCGACGGTATGGGGGGTCACGCGGCGGGAGAGGTGGCGAGCGCGATCGCCTCGAAGTGGATCGCCGAGCGCCTGTGTGACGCGTGCAAGACCATGGAGCTGTCGGAGATCGAGGACCGTTTCCGCACTGCGTTCGTCGAGGCGGGGCGGGAGATCCTGCGCCAGGCCGCGGAGAACACCGCACAGCTCGGCATGGGCACGACGGCTACGGTTCTTCTCCTGCGTCCCCAGGGCCGGTACGTGATCGGCCACATCGGAGACAGCCGGGCCTATCACGTCCGCAGCGGTGTGATATCCCAGGTCACCCGCGATCACTCGTGGGTGCAGGAGCAGGTGGACCGTGGCATGATCACGCCGGAGCAGGCCAGGAACCACCCGCAGTCGAACATCATCACCCGCGCCCTCGGGACCGAGGCCTACCCCACTCCGGACCTGTACGAGGGCGCCATCCAGGGCGGCGACATCTTCCTCCTCGCATCGGACGGGCTCACCGACATGATCGAGGAGGAGCACATTCTCAGGATTCTGCAGCAGGAGGAGGACCCGGAACGCTGCGTCGGCAAGCTCGTCCGGGAAGCCAACCTGGCGGGCGGAATGGATAACATCACCGTGCTCGTCGCCCGCATCTCCGAGAGCGACTGAGGGCTGCCGCCGCTCCGATGGCGAGGCGTCCCCCGGCGGGGAAGCGATCAGGAGGATCCGCCGCGCCCGTTCTCGTAGATCGGCGTTCCCGAGTCCAGTCGTCGTTCGACCGACTCCACCGGGAGCACCAGCACGTCCAGCAGCGGGCCCGGATCCCAGCGTCCGGCCGCTTCCAGCGAGAACACCCTCAGGGCCCGTGTCGTGTGATGCAGAGACCGACCGAGGCGCGGAAGATCGATCAGTCCCGCCTCTCCCTCGGAGGTCAGCCGGATCACCTCGCCGCGGCGACGCACCAGCAGGAGCCGTAGCTCCAGCATGCGCGGGTTCGCCGGGTAGTCCAGGAAGACGGTTCCCGCCTCGAGACCCATGTCCTCGGCCAGCCGGTCTTCGAGCGCTCTCACCAGATCTCTGCGCTCGGGGAGCCAGCTCGCGATGCCCTCGGGCAGCTCGTCTCCCATCAGCTCCACCGTGCGCTTCGGCAGCCGGCGGTCGACCAGGGCTTCGAGCAGCGTCCGGAGAACGGTCGGCCGTCCCCCCTCCATACGGGCGGCGAGGGTGTTGAGGAGTTCCTCGTCGGTCGGGCCCGGCAGGTCCTCGCGGCTGAGGAGACCGGCCTCGAGGGCGCCTTCCACGAGCCGGCGAAAGGTGACGGTGGCCGAGCGGACCGCGTGGTGCCAGTACACGTTCCTGAACATCTGGTACTTGGCGAACATCAGGGACTCGAGGGCCGATATCCCCTTCTCGGTGACCGCCACTTCCAGCGGCGAGGCCTCCGACTCCCGGGCGAGCGTGAGCGAATCGAGCAGTCGGTCCACGTCGACCGCGCCATAGGGGACTCCACAGAACAGGCTGTCGCGCCTCAGGTAGTCGATCTTGTCGAGATCGAGCGAGCCCGACACGAGCCCCTGCAGAGGGTGCTGCGATCGACCCCGTATGAGATCCCCGATACGCCGGGTCGCACCGGCCCCCTCGCCGGCCAGCGCCGCCCGAATGCCGGGCGACGAAAGGAACCGATCGGCGACCTCCTCGTGATGCCCGGGAATCGAATCGGGCTCCAGCTCCTCCATCGCGTGCGAGAAGGCGTAGTGGCCGACGTCGTGGAGGAGGGCGGCGAGACGGATCTCGGGAATCGTGCGCCTCGAGAGATCATCGAGCGCGTCGAGGTGTCCCTTGCTCTCCAGGGCGTCGATCGCCCGTCCCGTCAGGTGATAGACCCCGAGGGCGTGCAGGAATCGGTTGTGGACCGCTCCGGGATACACCAGGTGGGCGAAGCCGAGCTGCTTGACTCTGCGAAGGCGCTGAAACTCGGGCGTGTCCACGACCGCGGCGGCGGAGGCGTCGAGGACCACGTTCTGCCACAGGGGGTCCCGTATGGTCCGACTCGTGGAGCGGCGCACGGTTCACCTCCGCGAACTCGAGAGGCGCGCCCGGCAGTAGACCGGACGGCGACCCGGAAGATGAGACGGGCCTCCGGCGTCCCGCAAACGGGAGCCGGAGGCCCTGGAACGAACGGCTGCCCTAAACCGCGGCCGCTTCCCGTTCCTTCGCCTTGGCCCTCACCAACTCGGCTTCCCGGCCCCGGTGGGCGGCATCGACGACGCTGATCGCCGCCAGGTTGGTGATGTCCTCCACGGTGGCGCCGCGCTGGAGCAGGTGCACCGACTTGTCCATGCCGAGCAACACCGGCCCGATGGCCGTGGCGCCCCCGAGCCGACTGAGGAGCTTGTACGAAGCGTTCGCCGCCGTGAGGTTCGGAAACACCAGCACGTTCGCCGGCCGCTTGAGATCCGAGAACGGGTAGCGCGTCTTGAGGATCCCGTCGACGACCGCGGTGTCCGCCTGCATCTCGCCATCGATCGTGATGTCCGGCCGCAGCTCCTTCACGATTTCCGCCGCTCTCCTGACCTTGTCGGACTCGGGGTGCCGGGCCGAGCCGAAGTTGGAGAACGAGATCATGGCGACCCGCGGGCTGATCGACAGCCTGCGTGCGAAGTCGGCCGTGAGGATGGCCGTCTCCGCCATGTCCTCTGCGGACGGGTCGATCTTCACGGTCGTGTCCGCGAAGAAGTAGAGCTGGTCCCGGAAGACGAGCATGAACAGGCCCGCGACGCTCTTCACTCCGGCCTGCATGCCGATCGTGTGCAGGGCCGGGCGCAACGCGTTCGGGTAGCTCAGGTTGGCGCCGGCGATGAGAGTGTCCGCGTCTCCCTTCTCCACCATCATGGAAGCGAAGTACAGCGGGTCCCGCATCTTCCGCACGGCGCTGTCGTGCGTCACGCCCTTGCGCTTTCGGCGCTCGAACAGGTGTCCGGCGTATTCCTCGAGCCGATCGAAGGAGGCGGGATCCAGAATCTCCACGCCCTCGAGGTCGACCTCCTCGCGAGCCGCGATCTGCCGGATCACTTCCGGGTTGCCGAGCAGGATCGGCGTGCCGAGGCGTTCGTCCACGATGGCGTGAGAGGCGCGGACCACCGTCTCGTTCTCTCCCTCGGGCAATGCGATCCGCTTCGGCGTGTGCTGCGCCGTGTCCATGATCGTTCGCATCAGCTCGCGCGCCGGTCCGAGCCTCGCCTCCAGCTCGTGCTGGTACTCCTCCAGATCGATCTGCCGGCGGGCCACCCCCGTGCGCATCGCCGCCTCCGCGACCG
>NZ_JBZQEK010000133.1:0-8560 GCF_058719085.1 Candidatus Benthicola sp. | reverse complement strand
GATCGACCGTCCCTTGATGGGTCTCAGAACTTCAGCCCGCCGGCCCTCGCCCCATCGGCGAAGGCCTTGACGCGCCCGTGATACCGGTAGCCTCCCCGGTCGAACACCACGCGCTCGATGCCCTCGGCCTTCGCCCGCTCGGCCAGCTCCCGACCGGCCGTGAAGCTCGCGGCCATCTTGGCCGAGAGGTCCTCCACTTCCGGCGTCCCGTCGAGCGCGAGCGTCGAGAGCCCCATCAGGGTCACTCCGCGGTCGTCGTCGACGAGCTGTCCCTCGACGTTCCTCAGGCTCCGGAACACGACGAGTCTCGGCCGCTCCGCGGTTCCGCGCAGCTTTCTCAGGACCCGCTTGTGTCTCGTGGCGCGACGCTGCCGCCGCTCTGCCGACTTGCTGACTGCCATCTCCTGCTCCTCCGGCCGGGGTTCCGCTACGGATGCCCGGCGTACGCTGATTCTGTATCGCCGATCAGGCGCCCACAGCCGTCGCCTTACCAGCCTTCCTCCGGACGTGCTCGCCCCGATACCGGATCCCCTTGCCCTTGTAGGGCTCCGGGGGCCGGATGCGACGGATTCGAGCGGCCACCTCGCCGACGGCCTGCTTGTCGATGCCCCTCACGTGCACCAGCGTCGGGGTCTCGACGACCAGATCCACGCCCTCGGGGGCCTCGAACACCACCGGGTTGCTGAATCCGTCGGAGAACTCGACCGCCTTGCCCTTCTGCTGGGCGCGGTACCCGACTCCATGGATCTCCAGCGTGCGCTCGAACCCCTGGTGCACTCCGTCGACCATGTTCGCCACCAGGCTTCGTGTCAGACCGTGCAGGGCACGGTGACGCGGCTGGTTCGTCGGCCGGGACACCGTGACGGCACCGTCCTCGACGGCGATGCGCATGTCCGCGTCGAACCGCCCGCTGAGCTCGCCCTTCGGTCCCTTGACGTGGACCTGCGAGCCATCGACGGACACGGTGACGCCCTCGGGAACGATGATCGGCTGTTTTCCGACTCTCGACATCTTTCCACCGCATTCTGTCTGGCACCCCGGCAAACGCGGGGGTGACGGTTCCTGCGCCCGGTCTCTAGTAGACCGTGGCGATCACCTCTCCACCGACGCGCTCACGGCGGGCCTGCCGGTCCGTCATCACGCCCTTGGACGTGGACAGGATGGCGATGCCCATGCCCGATCGGACCCGGGGCATTCCCTGCGCGCCGACGTACCTGCGCAATCCGGGACGCGAGATCCTCCGCAGCGAGCGGATGACCGGCTTCTCGTCCTCGGTGTACTTGAGGTAGACCCTGAGGACCCCGTGACCGCCATCGTCCAGGACCTTGTAGCCGTGGATGAAGTGGTTCTCGGTCAGGATTCTCGCGATCTCGACCTTCAGCTTCGCGACCGGCATGTCGACTCGGCGGTGTCCCGCCCGGCTCGCGTTGCGCAGCCGCGTCAGCATGTCGGCGATGGGATCGTTCATGCTCATGTTCTACCAACTCGCCTTTCGTACGCCCGGGATCTCTCCCCTGAGCGCCAGCTGCCGGAAGCAGATCCTGCACAGGCCGAACTTCCGCATGTAGGCCCGTGAACGCCCGCACCGCTGACACCGCCGGATGGTCCGCGCGCTGTACTTGGGCTTGCGCTTCGCCTTCGCAATCAGGGACTTCTTAGCCATTACTGTTCTCCGACCTGCGTTAAACCACTACCGGGGTCTCGCCGCGGAACGGCATCCCCATCTCTCGCAGCAGCACGAGCGCTTCGTCGTCACGGTCCGTCGTGGTCACGAACGTGATGTCGAGGCCGTGCACGCGAACGATCTCGTCGTAGTCGACCTCCGGGAACACCATCTGCTCGCGGATTCCCACCGTGTAGTTGCCGCGACCGTCGAATGCGCGGCTGTTGAATCCACGAAAGTCGCGGATTCGCGGTACGGCGGTGCTGATGAACCGGTCCATGAACTCGTACATGCGCGCATCGCGCAGCGTCACCTTCACGCCGACCGGCATCCCTTCCCGGAGGCTGAAGTTCGAGATCGATTTCCGGGCGCGCGTGACCACCGGCCTCTGGCCGCTGATCCGCGCCAGCTCCGCCACCACCGAGTCCAGGAGCTTCGCGTTGTCCTTCGCGTCTCCGAGACCGCTGTTGATCACGATCTTCTCGAGGCGCGGGACCTCCATCGGATTGCCGAACCCGAAGATCTCCGAAAGCTTCGGAATCACGTGACTGTCGTAGTGCTGTCTCAGCCTGGGCTGCTGCTTCATTCGAACGTCGCTCTATCCTGGACTCCGTGGCCTTACGGCTTCGGAATCGGGTTGCCGCTCTTGGTGGAAATCCGCTCCTTCGTCCCGTCGGCGTCGATCCGGACGCGGTAGCGCGTCGGCTCGTCGTTCGACGGGTCGATGAGCATCACGTTGGAGGCGTGAATCGGCGCCTCGAAGGTGATGATCCCACCCTCCGGATTGGCCTGCGTCGGGGCCTGGTGGCGCTTGCGCATGTTCACGCCCTCCACCACGACCTGGTTCTTCGAGGGAATCGCCCGCAGGACCTGGCCGCGAGCTCCCTTGTAGTTGCCCGATATCACCTGGACCTGATCGCCCCGGCGCACGTGCAGCTTGTTCTTCCTCGTCATCTCGGACTCCCTCAGATCACTTCGGGGGCGAGCGAAACGATCTTCATGAACTGCTTCTCTCTGAGCTCGCGTGCCACCGGTCCGAAGATCCGCGTGGCGCGGGGCTCTCCCGCGTCGTTGATGATCACCGCCGCGTTCTCATCGAAGCGGATGTACGTGCCGTCCTTGCGACGGCTTTCCTTCGCCACGCGAACGACCACCGCCTTGGCCACCTCGCCCTTCTTCACGGTACCGCCGGGAATGGCGTCCTTGACCGTGACCACGACGACGTCTCCGAGTCCGGCGTAGCGCCGCGACGATCCGCCGAGAACGCGGATGCAACGGGCCCGCCGGGCTCCGGAATTGTCCGCGATCCGGAGATCGGTCTCCTGCTGGATCATGGCCTCAGCCCTCCTGCTCCGGACGCTCGATGAGCCGCACGACCCGCCAGCGCTTGCGCTTGGACAGGGGGCGCGTCTCCTCGATGACCACCAGGTCCCCCGACCGGAACTCGTTCCGCTCGTCGTGGGCGTGATACTTCTTCCGCCGGGTCACCCGCTTCCGGTAGAGCGGGTGGGCGAACTGACGCTCCACGGAGACCACGACGGTCTTGTCCATGGCGTCGCTCACCACCCGGCCCTGTCGGACCTTGCGGCTGCCCGCGGTCTGCGTCGAATCCTCAACCATCGATGTCTCCCGCGGCCCGCAGCTCCCGCTCGTGCTGAATCGTCTTCATCCTCGCGATGTCCCGGCGAAGCTCTCTGAGGAGCGCCGGGTTCTCGAGTTCCTCGTACGCAGCGCGAAACCGGAGCCTGAAGAGCTCTTCTTTCGCCCGCTCGATCTCGATGTCGATCTCGTCCTGGCTCAGTTCCCGAATGTCCTTCGCGTCCATTCTCCTACTCCTCCCGGACCACGAACCGGGTCTTGACCGGGAGCTTCGCGGAAGCCAGCTCCATCGCCCGGCGGGCGATCGTCTCGTCCACGCCCTCGAGCTCGAACATCACGCGACCCGGCTTCACGGGCGCCACCCAGCCCTCGGGGTTGCCCTTCCCCTTCCCCATGCGGGTCTCGGCGGGCTTGGACGTGATCGGCTTGTCGGGAAAGATGCGGATCCAGACCTTGCCGCCACGCTTGATGTGACGGGTCATGGCCACACGCGCCGCCTCGATCTGGCGGTTCGTGATCCAGCCCGCGTCGAGCGTCTGCAGGCCGTAGTCTCCGAAGGCCACCGTGTTGCCACGCATGGCGTTCCCCCGGATCCGACCCTTCTGCTGCTTCCGGTACTTTACGCGCTTTGGTTGAAGCATCGTCCTCTATCTCCAGCCGTCTCGATCCGTGCCGTGAGCCCGACGGGCTACTTGGCGCCGCCCGCCGTGTAGGTCTGCCCCCGGCGATCGTCCTGTACCTCGCCCCTGTAGATCCACACCTTCACGCCGATCGCCCCGTAGGTCGTCTTGGCCATGCTCTCCGCGTAGTCGATGTCGGCCCGCATGGTGTGAAGGGGAACACGACCCTCGTGGTACCCTTCCGTACGTGCGATCTCCGCTCCGCCCAGCCGGCCTCCGCACTGCACCTTGACGCCCTCGGCGCCGGCCCGGATCGCCGACTGCATCGCCCGCTTCATGGCCCGCCGGAAGCCGATCCGCTGCTTCAGCTGATGGGCGATGCTGTTCGCCACCAGCTGCGCGTCGACCTCCGGCCGCTTGATTTCCTCGACGTTGATCGAGACCTCGGAGTCGGTGAGGAGCGCGAGCTCATCGCGCAGCTTGTCGACCTCCGACCCCCGCTTGCCGATCACCACGCCGGGACGGCCCGTGTGGATCGTGACCACGATCTTGGTCGGCTTGCGCTCGATCTCGACCTCGGCCACCGCCGCATGGTCGAGCCGCGCGTGCAAGTACTTCCGCAGCTTCTCGTCTTCGGCGAGCAGGGCCGGAAAGTCGCGCCGGCTCGCGTACCAGCGGGACTTCCAGGGCTTCACCAGGCCCAGCCTGAAGCCGTACGGATGTGTCTTCTGACCCACGGTTACTCCTTTGTGTCCACGACGACGGTGACGTGACTCATGCGCTTGCGCCGGGGGGCGGCCCGCCCCATCGCGGCTGCCCGGTAGCGGCGGAGCGTCGGACCCTCGTCGACGTAGGCCTCCTTCACGTAGAGGTCATCCACGTCGAGCACCTCGCCCTGCTGATCGGCCTTGTAGACCGCGTTCGCGACCGCGGAACGCAGCGCCTTGTCGATCGGCTCCGCTGCGGCCTTCTTCGAGAACTGAAGAATCGAATAGGCCTGGTTCACGTCCGCGTTGCGGATCTGATCGATGACCAGCCGCATCTTCCGGGCTGACATCGGTATTCTCTTCGCGACTGCTCGCGCTTCCATCTCGCTATCCCCTGGCTTCCGTGACCCGGCTCTACAGGCGGGCCCGCTTGTCGGCGAGCTTCCCGCCGTGGCCCCGGAACAGTCGGGTGGGGGCGAACTCGCCCAGCTTGTGCCCCACCATGTTCTCGGTGATGTAGACCGGGATGAACTTGTTGCCGTTGTGGACGGCGACCGTGTGGCCGACGAACTCCGGGCTGATCGTCGAAGCACGCGCCCACGTCTTGGTGACGCGCTTCTCGCCCGAACGGTTCATCGCCTCGATTCGCGCCAGGAGGCGCTCGTTGATGTACGGTCGCTTCTTGACACTTCGAGCCATTCTCTTCTCCCCGAGTCCGCGCTACTTGGTGGCCTTGCCGCGCCTGCGACCGCGGACGATGTACTGGTTGCTCGCCTTCTTCCGCTTGCGCGTCTTGCGTCCCTCGGCCTTGCCCCACGGAGAGACCGGCGGGCGACCGCCCGAGGCCCGGCCCTCTCCGCCACCCAGCGGGTGGTCGATCGGGTTCATGGCCACGCCGCGCACCTTCGGTCGCCGGCCGAGCCAGCGGGAACGCCCCGCCTTGCCCGATCGGATGAGCTCGTGGTCGACGTTGCCCACCTGGCCGATCGTCGCGTAGCACTCGCCGCGCACCATGCGCACCTCGGTGCTCGGGAGCCGGAGCGTCACCATCTCGCCTTCCTTGGCGATCAGCTGCACGGCCGCTCCGGCCGAACGCGCCATCTGCGCTCCCCGGCCCGGCTTCAGCTCCACCGCGTGGATCATCGTGCCCAGCGGGATCTCGCGAAGCGGCAGACAGTTGCCGAGGGTCGGGTCGGAGCCCGGCCCCGAGACGATCGTGTCCCCCTGCTGCAGCCCCCGCGGGTGCAGGATGTACCGCTTCTCACCGTCGGCGTAGTGGAGCAGGGCAATGCGCGCCGACCGGTTCGGATCGTACTCGATCTCCGCGACACGGGCCGGGATTCCGTGCTTGTCCCGCCGGAAATCGATCCGACGATACCGGCGCTTGTGCCCGCCACCCCTCCTGCGGCTCGTGATGCGGCCGTGGTGGTTCCGTCCGGCCTTCTTGGTCAGGCCCTCGGTGAGCGACTTCTCGGACCCCGATCGCGTCACCTCGTCGAACTCGGAGACGGAGCGGTAGCGCGAACTCGGCGTCACCGGGCGAAACTTCTTCAGCGCCATGTCAGACTCCCTCGAACACGTCGATCGTCTCACCCTCGGCGAGAGTGACGATCGCTTTCTTCCAATCCGGACGCTTGCCCACGGACCGACCGACTCGCCGGTCCTTCCCCATGAGGTTCATGGTGTTCACGGAGCTCACGTGCACCTCGAACATCTTCTCCACGGCCCGCTTGATCTCGACCTTCGTAGCATCCCGGGAGACCCGGAACACGAACTGGGGCTGGATCTCGCCTTCCTTGTCCTGGTGCCGCTTGCGGGTGCGACCCGGGTTGAACTGCAGCCGGGACGACTCCTCGGTGATGATCGGACGGATCAGGATGTCGCGCGGCGCGCGGCTCATGATGCCTCCTCTTCGTCAGCGGAGTCCGGGTCGGCGCTGCTGAAGGCCGACTCTTCCACGATCAACACATCCGACCACAGGACATCGTAGGCCGACGCCTCGCCCCACGGCTTCACCTCGACGCCGGGGAGGTTCCTGCCCGACAGGTAGACCTCGTTCTTGAGGCCGTCGGTCAGGATCAGCACGTTGCCCGCATCCAGCTCGAGGGCCTCGAACAGGGCGACCAGCGCCCGGGTGCTCGGCGACTCCAGCTGGAACGGCTCGACCACGATCAGCCCGCCCTCTTCGGCCCGGGCATTCAGCGCCGAGCGGATGGCCAGGCGACGCATCTGCCGCGGCACCCGGACCCGGTAGCTTCGGGGCTGGGGCCCGAAGACGACTGAGCCGCCGCGCCACAGCGGAGACCGGATCGTCCCGACTCGCGCGCGGCCCGTACCCTTCTGGCGCCACGGCTTCCGACCCCCGCCCCGCACCGTGTTCCGCGTCTTGGTCGAGTGCGTCCCCTGTCGCTGGTTGGCCTGATAGGCCGTCACGACCTGGTGCAGCACGCTTTCGTTCACCGTGCCGTCAAACAGGCCCGCGGGCAGCTCGAAATCCGCTGCGCGCGCCTTGCCCGTCGTCGAGTATGCTTTCGCCTTCATATCTCTCTCTTCCGACCTGCCGTCCGGGCTGCCCGCCTCAGACGGAGCGAATGAGAACCACGTTGTGTCGCGCCCCCGGCACCGAGCCGCGGACGAGCATCAGGTTCTTCTCGGGATCGATCCACTCGATGCGCCGGTTCAGCGCCGTGCGGCGCGTGCCGCCCATCTGTCCCGACATCTTCCGTCCCTTGATCACGCGGGAGGGATCCGTGCCCGGACCGATGGAGCCGGGCTTCCGGAGAATCGCGCTGCCGCCATGCGAAGCCCGCGAGCCGCCGAAGTTGTGCCGCTTCACGGTGCCCTGGAAGCCGCGCCCCTTCGTCAAACCGCTGATCTTCACTCGCTGTCCGACCTCGAACAGGTCGACGGTCAGGCTCTGGCCGGCCTCGTACTCCTGCCCTTCCTCCGGCTCGAACTCCGCCAGCACGCTCGGTGCGTGGTCGAGGCCCGCCCGAGCGGCGTGACCCGCCTGCGGCTTCGTGACGCGTCGCTCGCGCCGCTCCCCGAAACCGAGCTGGATGGCCTCGTAGCCATCGCTCTCCGACGTCTTGATCTGCACCACGGGGCAGGGGCCCACCTCGAGCACCGTGCACCCGACGGCCTTGCCGTCTTCCGTGAAGATCTGGGTCATCCCCAGCTTCTTGCCTATGAGTCCAGGCATGTCGCTTCCCGCTCTTTCGTCGTCTTCCGAGATCGCGGCCCTACTGGACCTTGATCTCGACGTCCACGCCCGCCGCCAGGTCGAGCTTCGTCAGCGCGTCGACCGTCTGGGGACGGGTGTCATAGATGTCGATCAGCCGCTTGTGGGTCTTCAGCTCGAACTGCTCCCGCGACTTCTTGTCCTTGTGCGGGCTGCGAAGAACCGTGTACAGCTGCCGCCGCGTCGGAAGCGGAATCGGCCCTTTCACCGACGCACCCGTCTTCTGGGCGGTACGGACGATGTCCGCCGCCGTCTGGTCGATGACCGCCGGGTCGAAGGCCCGCAGCCGAATCCGAATCTTTTCCGCCATGATCCGACTCCCTTACTCGGTGATGTCGGTGACGACGCCGGCGCCGACGGTGCGGCCGCCCTCGCGGATCGCGAAGCGCAGCTCCCGGTCCATCGCGATCGGCGCGATCAGCTCCACGTCCATGTTCACGTTGTCGCCCGGCATCACCATCTCCACGCCCTCGGGAAGGTGCGCCGTCCCCGTCACGTCCGTCGTCCGGAAGTAGAACTGCGGTCGGTACCCGTCGAAGAACGGCGTGTGACGCCCGCCCTCGTCCTTCGTCAGCACGTACACCTCCGCCTTGAACTTCGTATGCGGCGTGATACTCTTGGGCTTGGCCAACACCATCCCCCGCTCCACGTCGTCCTTGCCCGTCCCCCGCAACAGACAGCCCACGTTGTCCCCGGCCTGACCCTCGTCCAGGATCTTCCGGAACATCTC
>NZ_JBZQEK010000132.1:0-5163 GCF_058719085.1 Candidatus Benthicola sp. | reverse complement strand
GGACGCACCTGGAGGACGAGAGCCAGGGCCCCCGAAACCTGCGCCACGGAGAAAGAGGTCCCGCTGACGGAGAAGCCGGTGAGCCTCGCGGCGTCGGGGCCGTCGGTTCGCACCTCGGGCACCTGGCCGGGGGCGACGAGGTCCGGCTTGATGCCGCCGCTGCACGGCGAGGGACCCCGGCCGCTGTAGTTGGCGACGGTCAGGCTGCCGGGAGCGCCGGCCGTGGCGCCGACCGCGAAGCTCCGGAGCTCCGGATCGTCACGCGCCCCGGGTGGCGTCACCGATCCCACGGAAGGGCCCGTGTTGCCCGACGCGAAAAGAACGGCGATGCCCGCGGCCTCCGCGGCGTCGATGGCCTGGTAGAGGATGTCGGTGCAGGCGTCGAAATCCGCGGCGCCCGGAAACAGACCCCAGCTGTTGTTGATGATGTCCGGAGCATCCGCCGTGCCCGGATTTCCGTCCGGATCGAGAGCCCACTGAAAGGCCTGCAGAAGCACGGAACGGCGGGTGTAGACCCCATTGCCGAACCGCTCGAAGACCCGGGCCGCGATCCACTCCGCCTCGGGCGCCGGACCGGTGACCACATCGAGCGGCGATGAGGCCACGACCATGCCGCCATCCGGGAACTTCAGGGTGTCGCCCGCGGCCAGCGCCCCGAGGCTGGCCACCGCCACCTGCGTCCCGTGTCCGATCCGGTCCTGCGGAGCCGAGGCCCGGGTGAAGGGATCGAACCAGGCCGCCCGCAGGTCCGAGCCGCGCCCGCGCCACCTCGACGACACCATGGCGTTCTCACCATCGACGCCCGAATCAAAGAAAGCGATGGTGATCCCCCGTCCGGTGACTCCCTGGTCCCAGACGGCGTCGGCTCCGATGGTCCGCATCGCCTGCGACGTGTAGGTCGGTTGCGCGATCGCGCCGGCGACCGGCGGCAGAACCACGGGAAGGGGCTCGTCCAGATAGATGCGCTCCACCGCTGAGTCCGCGGCCAGCGTCGCGAGCGCGGAGGGTGTCGCCACGGCAACCACGGCGGGCACGACCCAGAGTCGATCGCGGACGCGAATCCCCGCCCCGATCTGTTCGCGCACCGCATCGAAGCGACCGAGCGCCTCGGCGGATCCGGCCCTCAGGCTGCGAGCCACCCCGGGTGCGGCGACGGGGGGAAGTTCACCCCCCCGGTACTCGATGATGACCGCGAAGGTGTCGGCCGGATCCGCCCCGACCAGCACGGCTTGCAACGCCGGCGCCATGCGCTGGGCCGCCGGCTCGGGCGCTTCCTGCCCGGCCCCGGCAGCCGGCCATGCGAGGGCCGCGGCGACGACGAGGACCGCCGACGGGACCGGCACCCTCCGACCCCACACACCGCGCTGACGCCGCCTGCTGCGTCCTCTGCTTTCCATGTTCCTCCGCGCCGAGCCACGCCCTCCCCCACACGAATGGCGAGGAACATACAGGGGACCCGCGGGGATTCCAACCGTCTGCGGGTTGCATTTCGGTTCCTGTTCGGGTAGCTTCGCTTCGGTTTCCGTTCGGTTTCCGCCGACACGCAGGAGTGGACAGGTCATGGCCCTGACGCGACGCCAGAAAGAAATCCTGGATTTCATCGAGAGCTTCCTGGATGCGCGGGGTTACTCCCCCAGCTTCGAGGAGATCGCCGAGTTCTTCCAGTACCGCTCGCTGGCCACCGTGCACGAGCACCTCTCGAACCTCGAGGCCAAGGGTTACATCCGGAAGAACTACAACGAGAGCCGTTCGATCGAGCTCGCCCGAACCGAGATGCGGCTCGCGGCCGTGGACCTGCCGCTGCTCGGCACGGTGGCGGCGGGAGAGCCGATCGAGGCCGTCGCCGACCAGGAGGCGATCGCGGTCCCGGAGGACATGGTCTCCGGCCCGGTTGCCCACTACGTGCTTCGGGTGCGGGGAGACTCGATGATCGAAGAGCAGATCCGCGACGGCGACTACGTGATCGTGCGTGCCCGAGACACCGCGAACAACGGCGAGATGGTGATCGCGCTCGTCGATGGCGAAAACGCCACGGTCAAGAAGTTCTACCGCGAGCCGGGCGACCGCGTCAGGCTCCAGCCGGCGAATCCGTCCCTCACGCCGATGTATTTCGAAGCGCGGCGGGTGACCGTCCAGGGCATCGTCGTCGGCGTGATCCGGAAGTACTGAGGAAGTCCGGAGAGATGGAGACCCGCAGACCTTCACCGGAACCGGAAGCCGCGGACTCCCGGAGCCTGTCCGGCCCTCCCTGCACCCGGGCGCCGTTTCTGGTCGGAACGTTCCGGAACGGCGCCTCGACCATCTGGTTTCTGAGCCGCGTGGCGTCTCCGGTTCCGGGACCCTGGGACGTGGCGGTCCTCCTGCGAAAGATCTGACTCCTCCGCGACCCACGGGGCGCGTTGACACTCGTTTCGTCCCTCGGGTAGCTTGGCGCCGTGCACGCTTCAGCGGGAAAGCGCTTCCGCGCCACGATCCACTACGATGGCGCCGGCTTCGCCGGCTGGCAGATTCAGCCGGATGTTCGCACCGTTCAGGGGGAGTTCGAGGCCGCGCTCGGCAGGCTCGGAGTCGACGCTCGGGTGACGGCTGCCGGACGAACGGATGCCGGGGTGCACGCGGCAGGGCAGGAAGTCGCCTTCGACGCCCCGGCACGGTGGACGCCGGCGGAGTTGAACCGTGCCCTCGATTCCATCCTCGGCCGGGACGTATGGATCGAACGCCTTTCGGAGGCCGAACCGGATTTTCATCCCCGCTTCCAGGCCACCGGCCGACGATACGAGTATTACGTGGCCGTCGGTCCCGCCGGGCGTGCCCCGTACCGTCGTCATGGCACCGGCTGGATCGCCCGTCCTCCGGATCCGGATCGTCTGGCAGACGCGACACGAGCCATCCTCGGGCGCCATGATTTCGCCGGATTCGCCAAGTCGGGGCAGCCCGGGGTCAGCACGGTCTGCACGGTGGAGGAGGCTGCCTGGAAGCCGACGATCCTCGGAGACCTGCGGCTGGTGATCGTCGCGGATCGATTCGTTCACCGGATGGTACGCTACCTCGTCGGCACGACGCTCGAGCTGGGTCTCGACCAGCGGTCTCCCGATGAGGTCCGCAGGCTCCTCGCCGGTTCGTCCGACGTGCGCCCGCCGGCTCCCGCGGCCGCGTCAGGATTGTATCTTACGGGAGTGCGGTATCCCTCGGGTTGGAATCGCCCGGAGGGCGTTCCGGGCCTGTGGCCCGTCGAGCGTGAAGACACCGCCCACTGAGCGTGGAGGCCGCGCGGGTGTTCCCGGGCGGTCCGATGACGACCTCCGAGGAGGAAACGGCTTGAAGCGACCCGGTCCCGGAACATGGATCCCCTTCCTGGTGCTGCTCCTCGCGGCATTTCCCGTCGGTCTGCTTCTCGGGTCCCGGGCAGGAGCCGACGACGAGGGCGACCCGAAGCCCTGGGAGCACGGCTCTCCGGAGGCCGGCAACCTCGTTCCGGCCTCCGCGACCGGGCACGGGGAAGCCCTGACATCGCGGCCCGCGGCGTCGCGTTCCGTCGATTCGAACCAGGCGGCTGCGGACAGTCGCCGGTGGACTCCGATCGTGGAAGCCGCGAACCGCGTCGCCCCGTCCGTGGTCAGCATCGCGATCCTGCGATCGGTTCAGACCCGGCGAAGCCTGTTCGAGGATTTCTTCGGCCAGAGGGCCCCGAGATCCCGACTGCTTCCATCGTACGGCTCCGGCTTCGCCATCGATGACGATGGAACTCTGCTGACCAATGATCACGTGGTTCGGGGCGCGGATTCCATCGTGGTGACGGACGCGCTCGGTCGGGTCCACCCGGCAACCCTCGTGGGATCCGATGAGCTCACGGACATCGCGGTGCTCCGGATCGCGGAAGGAGCGGTCCCCGCCGCGCCACTCGGAACCTCCTCGGACCTGATGGTCGGCGAACCGGCCATCGCGATCGGCAACCCCTTCGGGTACCTGCTGGCCAACGCCGAGGCCACGGTCACCTCCGGAGTGATCTCGGGTATCGGCCGCGACATCCGTTCGGCCGAGGAAGGCCAGACGCTGCTGGCGGACATGGTACAGACGGATGCGTCCATCAACCCCGGGAATTCCGGGGGGCCACTGGTGAACGCCGACGGACAGGTCATCGGCGTCAACTCCTCGATCTTCTCCCGTTCCGGCGGCTCCGAAGGACTCGGGTTCGCGATCCCGATCGATCGGGCCCTCCGAATCGCCGACGAGCTGCGCCGGTTCGGCAGGATCCGGCGACCGTACGTGGGCGTGGACCCGCTCGCCGTCGATTCCGACACCGTGTTCTTCTCCGAGACGGTCGTTCGACGCGTGGCTCCGGGATCGCCCGCGGAGGTGGCCGGCCTCGAGCCCGGCGACGTGCTGGTGGCGGTGGACGGCCGGCCGATCGCCAGCCCGCTCGACTGGGAGGTCGGGCTCCTGGATGCCGGGGTGGGATCGGAGGTCCGGGTTCAGTACCGGCGGCAGGGACGCTCCGCCGAGGCCCTCCTGATGGTGGCTGAGCTTCCGTCCGAATCGGCCGAGCGGCTGCAGGTCCTGGAGGGCTTCGAACTCATCACGGTGGACGCCGGGATCGCGGTGGAAAGGAGGCTCCAGGTCGACTCCGGGGCCATGATCACGGCAATATCGCAGCGCAACGCCGCCTACACCGGGATGCGCGTGGGCGACGTGATCGTGGAGGTCAACCGGCGCCGGGTGACCTCGGCCGAGGACGTGGCCGACCTCTTCCAGTATTACGCAGGACGTAGTAGCATCCGGGTCAGGGTGTACCGGGATGGCAACATCTACATCACCACCTTCTACGTACAGTAATTTGTCAGCCACACAGAACCGCTATCCGCATCCGCTGATCGAACGCTACGCTTCGGCGGACATGGCCGACGTCTTTTCACCGTTCCGGCAGGCTCTGACCTGGCGGGACCTGTGGATTGCGCTGGCAGAAACGGAACGTGAGCTCGGCGTCGACGTCCCGGAATCCGCGATCGCTGCCATGCGAGCAGCCCGGGATCGACTGGACCTGAACCGGGTCGCGGAGCTGGAATCGGAGCTTCGGCACGACGTGATGGCGCACGTCCACCACTTCGGTGAAGTGGCGCCGGAGGCGAAGGCGTACCTCCACCTCGGCGCCACCAGCTGCTTCGT
>NZ_JBZQEK010000131.1:0-9367 GCF_058719085.1 Candidatus Benthicola sp. | reverse complement strand
CGTGTAGAACGAGGCATCGTTGATGCCGCCCGACTGGAAAGCGGCCAGGTCGGGGAAGGTGTACACGCCGTACGAGGACTGCGCGAACAGGTTGTACACCTTGTAGAACTCGTTCCGCGTTCCGATGGTGATCGTGTGGTCCCCCATCGGCGCGAAGGTGAAGTTGTCCGTGATCTCGAGAATGTCCTGATTGAGGCGGTTCCCCTGCGAGAACTGCTCGGCGCCCGTCTCGATCCCGTACTCCTCGCCGGCGTCGTTGAAGAAGCCGTTCACCGTGACGTTCGGTTCCTCGACGTTCGGATCGCGCGCGTCGCGGATCGCGTTGTAGCTGATCCGGAACTCGTTCGAGTTCCCGTTCGAGAAGTTGGTGAACCACTGCAGCGACGGGTTGTAGGTGTTGTTCGTGAACTGGTACCCGTTGTTCGCGTACCGGAAGTCCGGGTTGCTCGTCGAGGTGGTGCGGTTGAACACGTCGAAGCCGGCCCGGTTGTAGGTGAAGCGGAACACGAGGCGGTTGTTGTCGCTCAGGCCCCAGTCCGCGCGCGCGGTGAGGTTCGTGAGCGGGTTCTCGTTCGTCACCGCGCCGCCGCTGCCGGGCTGCAGGCCGTACCCGCCGAGAACCGCGTTCATGGCGTCGATGTCCGCCTGGTCCGGCCGGACGCCGCTGATTTCCGACGGGGCCCCGATGTACGGGCCGGTGGCCGGCGTCGAAGCGATCTGGAACTCGCCGTTGGCGAAGAAGAAGGCCTCGTCACGGACGATCGGGCCTCCGAGTGAGGCGCCGAACTGCCAGTTCTCGAACTCGCTGTCGCTGAGCGGGTCGCCCGCGAGCGAGTTGTCCCTGAAGTAACCGAACGCGGACCCGAACCACTCGTTTCCGCCGGACTTCGTGATCGCGTTGATCAGGGCGCCGGTGAAGTTCCCCTGTCGGACATCGTACGGCGACAGAAGGACCTGATACTCCTTGACGGCGTCGTACCCGATCGGCTTCCCGTTCGCCTGTCCGCCGGCCCCGCCCGTGGCGCCGAGACCGAACCGGTCGTTCACGGTGGAGCCGTCGATCTGGATCGTGTTGTACCGGTTGTTCTGACCCACCACGCTGAGGCCGAGTCCCGCATTGGCGTCCGTGGCCACGATCTGCGGCGTGAGCTTGGCCAGGTCGGTGAATCTGCGGTCGAGTGTCGGAAGATCCTCGAGCTGCTCCTGGTCGATGATCGTCTCCGTGCCCTGCCGCGTGGGCGAGAACTGCGCCGACATCTGATCCGCCTGAACCACCAGCGGCTCGAGCTCGACGGCCGTCTGCGACAGCGCGGCGTCGACCCGCACGGACTGACCCAGAGGGATCGTCACGTTCTGCCGGGATTCGGCACGATACCCGATCAGGCTGATCTGGACGTTGTAGTTGCCGGGCTGCAAACCCTGAATGCTGAACAGACCGCGCTCGTTGGTAATCGCGCTCGTCCGAAAGCCCGTCGTGTTGTACGTGAAGGTGATGCTGGCGTTGGCCAGCGGCATGCCGCTCTCATCGGTGATCGTGCCCGCCGCGGCACCCGTCGTCACACTCTGGGCATGACCGAGTGCCGTGAAGGCGAACACGCCGACCAGTGCCAGCAGCGCCGGCAGAATCCGACGTGGTCTGGATCTCATGAGCATTCTGCTCCTGTCTGAGGATGGGGTAAGGCAAGCGGTGTCTCCGATCGGCCAGGAACCGACCGCCCGGAGCGGACTTCGGGGTTGGGAAGAGCCCTTTATCTCCGCGGACATGCAGTCTCTCTGGAAGATCCCGCAGGTGATCAAGGATGGAAACATTAGTAACAGGCGAGAGGCCAGCCCGCAAGAGATCATAAATGCTCTCCAGAATGTGCCTTAGGCCCGCCGGCCAACGCTCGCCCGGGCAACCTGCACCGCGTGCGTCACCGGGTGTTATCGGCTGCGAAACGGGGCTGTAACGGTCCCCTCCTACGCCATCAGACTCCGTACTTCCGGCTCGACGTCCGCGAGCATGGCCGCCTTTTCGCCGTACGGCAGGAACGCGCTCCGGAAACCGTTCAGGATCAGCTCCGAGAGCTCCGTGCTGGAGAAGCCGAGGTGTTCCGCCGCTCGCAGGTGCTCATCGGTCATCGTCGTTCCACTCATCAGCCGGTTGTCCGTGTGCAGGCTGACCCGCAGGCCGGCATCGAAATAGCCCCGGACCGGGTGCGACTCGAAGCCGTCGCATGCATGCGTCTGGACGTTGCTCGTCAGGCACACCTCGATCGGGATCCGGTGATCGTTCACGTAGGCCAGGAGATCCGGGTCCTCGTACAGCCGGGTGCCGTGGCCGATGCGGTGGGCCCCGCACTCGTGCAGCGCCTCGGCGATCGACTCCGCCCCCGCGGCCTCGCCCGCGTGGATCGTCACGTTCTGGTTCCCCCGGCGGGCGACTCGGAACGCCTCCGCGTGGTCCGTGGGAGGATTGCCCGCCTCTCCGCCGGCGAGGTCGAATGCGACCACGCCCCGATCCCGGTAGCGAACGGCGAGCTCGGCGAGCGCCACGGATGTTTCGGGCGGGAAGTTGCGGATTCCGCAGATGATCAATCCCGCCCGGATCCCGAGCTCGGTCTCGGCCTGCCGCAGACCCCGCAGCGGCGCCTCCACGGCCTCCTCGAGGCTCAGGTCGCCCTGCTGGTGCAGGATGGGCGAGTATCGGACCTCCAGGTATCGGACGTTCTCCTCTGCAGCGTCCTCACAGAGCTCCCTGGCCGTCCGCTCCAGCGACTCGGCGGTCTGCATCACCGACAACGTGAGATCGAACCGCTTCAGGTAATCGACGAGATCCCGCCCGTCCTGCACGTACAGGTAGTCGTACAACGACTCCTCGTCGCCGTAGGGAAGCACCACGCCGGCTTCATCGGCGAGATCGAGGATCGTCGATGTCCGCAGCGATCCGTCCAGGTGAAGGTGCAGCTCGGCCTTTGGCGCAGCGCGGATCTTCTCCCGCAAGCTCTCCATGGTCGTGCCGTTCGGCCCTCCTCTCGCACTCACGCCCTTTCCCCCCCGACGTCCACCGCGTCCTCGAGCGCCGCGTGGGCGGCGGCGAGGCGGGCGACGGGCACACGGAACGGCGAGCAGGACACGTACTGCATGCCGATCCGGTGGCAGAAGGCCACCGAGTGCGGGTCCCCGCCGTGCTCTCCGCAGATGCCCACCTTCAGGTCCGGTCGGGCGTCGCGCCCTTCTTCGACGGCCAGCTCCATGAGGCGACCGACGCCCGGTACATCGATCGACTGGAACGGATCCCGCTCGTAGACACCCGCCTCGACGTACAGCGGGAGGAAGCTACCCGCGTCATCACGGGACAGGCCGAGCGTGGTCTGCGTCAGGTCGTTGGTGCCGAACGAGAAGAACTCGGCGCTGGCCGCGATGTCGCCGGCCGTCAGACACGCCCTGGGAAGCTCGATCATCGTCCCCACCAGATAGCTCACCTCCCGGTCCTGCTCGGTGAACACCTCACGGGCGGTGGCGTTCACGATGGCGCGCTGGTTCTCCAGCTCATCCACGTGGCCCACCAGGGGCACCATGATCTCCGGCCGAACATCGACGCCCTCCGAGGCCACCTCGATCGCGGCCTCGAAGATGGCCCGCGCCTGCATGCCGGTGATCTCCGGGTGGGAATAGCCGAGGCGGCAGCCCCGGTGCCCGAGCATCGGGTTCGCCTCGTGGAGCCTGGCCACGGCCGCCGTGATCTCCTCGGTCGCTCGCCCGGTGGCCCCGGCGAGCCGTTCGATCTCCTCGTCCTCCGAGGGTAGGAACTCGTGGAGAGGGGGATCGAGAAGCCGGATGGTGACCGGAAGCCCGTCCATGGCCCTGAAGATGCCGGCAAAGTCGGATCGCTGCATCGGCAGGAGCCGGGCCAGGGCCCGGGCGCGCCCGGGCCGGTCCTCGGCCAGGATCATCTCTCGTACCGCGTCGATCCTCTCTTCTCCGAAGAACATGTGCTCGGTCCGGCAGAGGCCGATGCCCTCGGCGCCGAACTCCCTCGCGGTGGCGGCGTCTCCGGGGTTGTCCGCGTTCGTGCGTACCCGAAGCCGGCGAAACTCGTCCGCCCAGGACATCAGGGTATGGAAATCCTCGCCCGGCTCCGGCTTGACGGTGGGAACCCGCCCCACGATCACTTCGCCCGAAGCTCCGTCGACGGTGATCCAGTCGCCGCGGCGCACGGCCTGGCCGCGGGCGCGGATCTCGCCCGCCGTCTCGTCGATCTCCAGCTCCCGGGTACCGACCACGCAGCACTTCCCCATCCCCCGCGCCACCACGGCCGCATGGCTGGATTTTCCACCCCGGCTGGTCACGATCGCCACCGATGCGACCATGCCCTCGAAGTCGTCCGGCGAGGTCTCGGTCCGGACGAGAATCACCGGGTCGCCCCCGACGGCTTCCTTCACGGCCTCTTCAGCCGTGAGAACGACCCGTCCCGATGCGGCCCCCGGGGAGGCGGGATTCCCGACCGCCAATGGCGTGTAATCGGCCGCCGGATCCACCATGGGGTGAAGAACCTGCTCGAGGCGCTCCGGTTCGACCCTCAGCACGGCCTGCTCGCGGCTGATCAGACCCTCGCCCGCCATGTCGACGGCGATCCGTACCGCCGCTCTCGCCGTGCGCTTGCCGGCCCGGGTCTGCAGAAGGTAGAGCGTACCGTTCTCCACCGTGAACTCCAGATCCTGCATCTCGTGGTAGTGGTTCTCCAGCTTCTGGGCCGTCTCCTCGAGCTGACGCAGCGCTTCCGGCATGACCTCGTCCATGCGGTCGATCGGGAGTGGATCACGGATCCCCGCCACCACGTCCTCGCCCTGTGCGTTGATCAGGAACTCGCCGAACAGACGCGGTTCCCCCGTGGCGGCGTTGCGTGTGAACGCGACTCCGGTCGCGCAATCCTTGCCTCGATTCCCGTACACCATGGTCTGCACGTTCACGGCCGTGCCGAGATCGTGAGGAATGCCGTACGTCTTCCGGTACGCCAGCGCGCGCGGGTTTCGCCAGCTTCGGAATACCGCCTCGATCGCGCCCCACAACTGTTCCTCGGGCTCCTCGGGGAAGGGGACGTCCGACTCCGCTTCGATCAGCTCCCGGTACCGTCGCACCACGGTCCGCAGTGCCTCCGCATCCAGCTCGTTGTCGGTCGAGACACCCGCTTCCTGCTTGACGTCGGCCAGGATCGCCTCGAAGTCGTGGTGATCGACTCCGAGCACCACGTCGGAGTACATCTGCAGGAAGCGGCGGTAGCTGTCGTACGCGAAGCGCTCATCCTCCGATACCCGCGCGAGCGCCTCCACCGTGCGGTCGTTGAGCCCCAGGTTGAGGATCGTGTCCATCATGCCCGGCATCGAGACCGCGCCTCCGGAACGCACCGAGACGAGCAACGGATCATCCTCTCCGCCGAACGTCCTTCCAGTGATCTTCTCGAGCCGCTGGATCGCCTCGGCCACCTCCGCTTCCGCGCCCTCCGGCATGTGGTCCGCTATCAGGTGCTGGCGGCAGACTTCCGTAGTGAGCGTGAATCCGGGGGGTACCGGGACTCCAAGTCGGGTCATCTCGGCCAGGTTGGCCCCTTTGCCTCCCAGGAGGTCCCTCAGGTCGCGGTTGCCGTCCGTGTGTCCTCGGGAAAAGAAGTATACGTGTTTCATTGCACCTGACTCGTGAAGATCAGCGGGGTGGAATTCGTCAGACGATAGAGGGACCGTCCAGGGATCAGAAGGTTCGACCGACCACCGCGGCTCCGTTCTCGAGGTCGATGAGAGGGGCCGGATAGTCGCCCGTCCAGCACGCATCGCAGAAGGGGCCGTACTCCTCGACCATCGAGTGCATGCCCTCGAGGGACAGGTAGCCGAGCGAATCGACGCCCAGGTGCTGTCGGATCTCTTCGACCGAGTGGCTCGCTCCGATCAGCTCCTCCCGGGTCGGCATGTCGATCCCGTAGTAGCAGGGCGAGATGATCGGCGGTGAGGCCACGCGGAAGTGGATCTCCCGGGCTCCGGCCTCCCGGAGCAGCGCCACGAGGCCCCGACTCGTCGTGCCGCGGACGAGGGAATCGTCGATGACCACGACCCTTCTTCCCTCGATCAGCTCGGTGACGGGGTTGTACTTGACGCGAACCCGGAAGTCCCGGCCCGACTGACCGGGGTGAATGAACGTCCGGCCCACGTAATGATTGCGGATCAGCGCGAGCTCGAACGGAAGGCCGGACTCCTCCGAATAGCCGAGGGCGGCGGAGTTGGACGAGTCTGGCACGGCGAACACGCAGTCCGCGTCCACGGGGTGCTCGCGGGCGAGCTGTCGTCCGAACGCGCGACGGGCACGGTCCACGCTGCAGCCCCAGATCCGCGAGTCCGGACGGGCGAAGTACACCAGCTCGAACAGGCAGGGCGAATGAGGCGCGGGTTCGAGCGGCCGAAGGCTCTGGATCCGACCCTCCTCGATTCTCAGGACCTCTCCCGGGGCCACGTCCCGCACGTACTCGGCCCCGATGATGTCGAGTGCGCACGTCTCGGACGCGGCGACCACGGCGCCGTTCAGGCGTCCCAGCACGAGCGGCCGGAATCCACGGGCATCTCGAGCCACGAACAGCGTCCGACCGATGGTGAGGATGAGCGAGAAGGCCCCTACGAGCTGCGACAGCGCGTCGTCCACCTGCTGGTCTGGCTGCTCCCTGCGTGACCGGGCGATCAGGTGGATGACGACCTCGGAGTCGCTCTCCGTCTGAAAGATGGCCCCCTCGCCGGTGAGACGGTCCCGCAGCTCGCGGGCGTTGGTGAGCGTCCCGTTATGCGCCAGCGCCATGTCTCCGTGCCGGTACCCGACGAGGACGGGCTGCGCGTTTCGCAGGCTCGAGCTGCCCGCCGTCGAGTAGCGCACGTGGCCGATCGCCAGATCCCCGGGCAGACCCTCGAGCGTCGAATCGTCGAAGGCCTCGCTCACGTGCCCCATTCCCCGGTGGGATCGGGCGTTCCCGTCCGGATCAATGGCCACGATTCCCGCCGATTCCTGGCCGCGATGCTGCAGCGAGTAGAGACCGAGGAAGGTCAGCTCAGCCGCGCGGTCCGCGCCGCTGATGGCGAAGATCCCGCACTCGTCCCTCAACCGATCGTCGTCCCGCCAGCTGGGCAGGGTCCTGCGGGTACGTCCTGACATCAGAACTCCGGTAGGGACTGCGAAGTGATCCGTCGGTACGCCTCACGGTACCGATCCGAGGTCGATGCCACCACCGCGTCCGGCAGGTCCGGGGCGGGCGGCTGACGGTCCCACGTGCCCGCCTGAACCAGACCTTCCAGGTAGTCTCGCACCGGCTGCTTGTCGAGCGACGGGGGCGTGCGGCCGGGCTCGTACTCGCTCTCGGGCCAGAAGCGGGACGAGTCGGGGGTCAGGGCCTCGTCGATGAGCAGAAGCTCGCCCTTCGGAGACGTGCCGAACTCGAACTTGGTGTCGGCGATGATGATCCCGTTCCGCCGTGCGTGGTCGCGTGCGAAGCTGTAGAGCTCGAGACTCTTCTGCTTCAGATAATCGGCCACCTTGCTGCCGAGCAGGCTCCGCACCTCGGAGAAGGTGATGTTCTCGTCGTGGCCTTCCTCCGCCTTCGTGGCAGGGGAGAAGATGGGCTCGTCGAGCTGCTGGGCCTCCACCAGTCCGTCGGGAAGGGGCTCGCCGGCCAGGGTGCCGCTCGCCCGGTATTCCTTCCACGCCGACCCGGTGATGAAGCCCCGGACCACGCACTCCACCGGGAAGGGGTCCGCCCGCATCACCAGCATGCCCCGCCCGGCCCACGCATCCCGGGTGTCGGCGAGTCGCGGCTCGAGCTCGACGATCCGATCCGGGTCGGCGCTCAGGCAGTGGTTCCTGACGATATGTCCGGTCCGGTCGAACCAGTAGTCGGACATCTGGGTCAATACCGCGCCCTTGTCGGGGATCGGCTGCGGAATCACGCAGTCGAAGGCGCTGATCCGGTCGCTGGCGACCAGCAGCAGGTGATCGCCGAGGTCGTACATCTCCCGCACCTTGCCTCTTCTCAGAAGCGGATACGGCAGATCGGTCTCTCTCACCGCCATTGCGTCTCTCCGTCCTTACGGTTCGTGGGGTCGCCGACGTTCAGACCCGGAGCTCCGCCGGTCCGGCGTCGTCCGCTGGGGCCGCACGCAGGATCTCACGCACCCTTCCGTCCAGGAGTCGGCGGACCTGCTCCGGGGCCCGCCCGACCAGAGAGGCCGGATCGGCGAGGCGCTCCAGCTCTCCCCTCTCGAGCCCGATCGCCGGGTCGGCGGCGACGCGGTCGAAGAAGTCGTTGTCCGGCGCTCCCTCGTCGAGTCGCGTCCGGGCGGCCATCGCGTGGCTGCGAAGCCGCTCGTGAAGGTCCTGCCGGTCCCCGCCCTTGGCGACGCCCGCGATGAGGATCCTCTCCACGACGAGGAAGGGAAGCGACCGTGCGAGGCGCGCCGCGATCACGGCTTCGTGGACCACCAGTCCGGAGGCGACGTTGTCCACGATCAGCAGGATCGCATCCGCGCACAGGAAGGCCTCGGCGAGAGCAATCCGGCGATTCGCGGAGTCGTCGAGCGTCCTCTCCATTCCCTGTACCGATGCGGTCCAGGAGGCATCCAGCTCGAGGACGCAGAGGTGTCGCGCCAGGGCGCACACGCGCTCCGATCGCATCGGATTGCGCTTGTACGGCATCGCCGACGACCCGATCTGCCGGCTTCCGAATGGCTCCTCCACCTCGCCGAAGCTCTGGAGCAACCGGACGTCCGTACCGAACTTGCCCGTGCTGGCTCCGATGCCTGCGAGCACCGCCAGCACCCGGTGGTCGATCTTCCTCGGGTAGGTCTGCCCGACCACGTCGTAGGTGCCCTGGAAGCCGAACCGGCTCGCCAGCCGGAGGTTCAGCTCGTCGACCCGGTTTCCGTCGCCGAGCAGCTCCAGAAACGAGTCTTCCGTCCCCGTCGTGCCTCGCGCGCCCCGGAAGCGGAGCTCCCCGAGTGCCGCGTCCACCTGCTGCAGGTCGAGTACCAGATCCTGGAGCCAGAGCGATGCGCGTTTTCCGACGGTCGTGGGCTGTGCCGGCTGCCAGTGCGTGTAGCCGAGCGTCGGCAGCGCCTCCCACCGCTCCGCGAACCCCGCCAGCGCCCGTATGGCGCCCACCAGGCGGGACCGCACGATGCGGAGGCCATCTCGGATCTGGATCAGCCCGGCGTTGTCGGTGACGAAGCAGCTGGTGGCGCCGAGGTGGAGGTACGCCTTCGCCTCCGGCGCCACTTCACCGAAGTGGTGGACGTGCGCCATCACGTCGTGCCGAAGCTCCGATTCCAGCTCCGCGACCCGGTTCAGGTCCAGTCGATCCCGG
>NZ_JBZQEK010000130.1:0-3524 GCF_058719085.1 Candidatus Benthicola sp. | reverse complement strand
CTGGCCTGGTAGAACCTCGCGCGGACCCCCGTCTCCCTCATCGCATCGAGGAGGCGAACGGTGCCGAGCCCGGTGACCTCCGCGGTGTACTCGGGGAGGTCGAAGCTCGTCCGGACGTGGCTCTGGGCCCCCAGGTTGTAAATCTCGTCCGGCTGAACCTTCGCCAGCAGCCGGCTGAGGACGCTGCTGTCCGTGAGGTCGCCGTAATGGAGCAGCAGCCGCACGTCGTCGTGGTGCGGATCCTCGTACAGGTGCTCGATGCGCTCGGTGTTGAAGCTGGAGGAACGCCGGATCACGCCGTGCACCTCGTACCCCTTCGCGAGAAGCAGCTCGGCGAGGTAGCTCCCGTCCTGTCCGGTGATACCGGTGATCAGCGCCTTCTTCATCCCTCTCCGCTCACTTCCTGGCCTTCCGAGGCCTCGACGGGAGTCCGGGTCGCAGCCGAGTGCTCCCGATACCATTCCACGGTCTCGCGCAGACCCTCCTCGAAAGGCACCTGCGCCCGGAAGCCGAAGGCGTCCAGGGCGCGGCTCGTATCGAGGCAGCGCCGGGGCTGGCCGTCGGGCTTGCTCGCGTCGTATGCGAGGCGCCCGTCGAAGCCCACCACGTCCGCGATGCGCGCCGCCAGGTCGCGGATGGTTATCTCGTCTCCCGTGCCCACGTTGACCGGCTCCGCACCGTCATAGTGCTCGGCCGCCAGCAGCACCGCCCTCGCGCAGTCGTCGACATACAGGAACTCGCGCGAGGCCTTTCCCGTCCCCCAGAGGACCACCTCGTCACGACCTTCTTCGACGGCCTCCACCATCTTGCGGATGAGCGCCGGAATGACGTGGCTCGAGGCCGGATCGAAGTTGTCGCGCGGACCGTACAGGTTCACGGGAAGCAGATACACGCCGTTGAAACCGTACTGCGCCCGATACGCCTGCAGCTGCACGAGCAGCGCCTTCTTGGCGATACCGTACGGCGCGTTCGTCTCCTCCGGATACCCGTTCCACAGATCGGCCTCGCGAAACGGGACCGGTGTGTGCTTGGGATACGCGCAGATCGTGCCGAGCTGAACGAACTTCTCGATCCCCGCCCGTCGGGCCTCCTCGATCATGTGGACACCCATGACCATGTTGGCGTAGAAGAAGCGCCCGGGTTGCTCTCGATTGGCGCCGATTCCGCCCACCTCGGCCGCGAGGTGAATAATGACGTGCGGCGCTGAATCCCGGATCACCTCCCGGACGGCCTCCGTGTCCGTCAGATCGTACTCGGAGATGCTCGGCGCCACGACGTGACCGGCCCCGAGGCGATCCAGTCGATCCAGGATGTGCGATCCGAGAAAGCCGTGGCCGCCGGTGACCAGCACCCTGCGCTCCGCCCAGAACTCCGGCGTGTTGATTCTCTCCTGCGCGCCTTCGCCCCTCATCATGCGGAGCGCCCCGTCGCCGTCTCGGACTCCAGGACCGCTTCGTCCAGCTCGACCTTGAGGGCCTGCCCGATGGCTCTCACCCCGATCTGGATCAACACCCGCCCGGCGGCCCGGTGCTCCAGGACCCGTCCACGGACCCCGGCGAAGGGACCGGACTGAACGACGATGCGGTCGCCCACGTCGATGATCGGCTCGGGGGTCGGCACGACGCCCGTCTCGGCCAGGCAGGCCGCGAAGCGCCGAACGTTGGCGATCTCCTCGTCACGGATCGGAGCGGGTCGCCCCTGGACCCCGATCACGCGGACGGCGCCCGGCGCGGAGAGAACCGATGACGCCTGTCCGGCCTCGAACCGCACGAACACGTATCCGGGGAACAGGGGCCAGCGAACCGTCTTCTTCCGGTCGTGCCACTGGCTCTCGCGGGGCACGAGCGGCAGGAAGACCTCGAAGCCGCGCTGGTCCAGTGCCTCGGCCAGGCGCTTTTCGTGCCGCGAGCGGGTGTAGAGTGCATACCAGGGTCGTTCGTCTTCCAAGCTGAATCTTCCTCTTGAATCCGAGTCTTCTCCACGGCGATTCCAGCGACCTGCCGTGGCCTCCGGGCGCACTTCGTGCCCGTGAGTAACAGGCGGCTTTGCGCGGTCCGAAGACCGTCGAGCCGCACCGGTCACTCCACCGGGTCGTTCGATCCGAGGTCCCGCGCCGATGGCGCTGCCGCTCCCTTTCGTCGGGCCCGGCAGGGACCTCCATGGTGTCGCGACGGCGGGAGCAAGAATCAATCCCGTCGCCTGTTGCATCGTAACGCTATTTCAGGCAGCGTGTTATGGTCGGTGTCGCTGCAAATCCCGGGTCGTGTGTTGCGTGCCTGCAACACCCTGCATTGTAACCCCATCGGCGCATTTCGAAACGGGGCGTCACAGCCCCGGATAGGGCAGCTCCACGCGAAACACCGTTCCCGTGCCTTCGCGGCTCCGAACCTCCAGTCGTCCACCCGCCGCGTCGACGAAGCGGGAGCTGATCGTCAGGCCGAGTCCGCGGGTCCATCCTCGCGTCTCTCCGGGCCACCGGTCGTCGGTGATCGCCAGGAGGCGACGCAGCGTTTCGACGTCCGTCCCCTGCCGATCATCGCCGACCTCGATGATCAGGATTCCCTCCTCGGTGTCGCTGAAATCGAGCGTCACCGTTCCGCCGCTGTCGACCGCCTCGATCGCGTTCGACACCAGGTTGAGGAGCACGCGGCTGAGGAGCCGCTGGTCTCCCCGCCGCAGGCCCTCCGCTTCCAACCGGGTGACGACCGTCACGTCCCGGTGCGTGGAGAGCGGACCGACGAGGTTTCGCACCTCCTCCACCACGGTTTCGAGCGAAAACGAGCTCTCGACCACCGTGATCCGCTCGTGTCCCGAGCCGAGACGGGCGAAGTCGATCAGGTCGTTGGCCATCCGCACCAGCGTTTCCGCCGCCGTGTAGAGCACGTCCACCTGGTGCGACTGCGCCTCGGTGAGCGGACCGCTCCGCTCGGTCCTCAGCGCGTCGGCGAGAAAGAGGACCGAATTGAGGGGCGACCGGAGGTCGTGCGATACGTCCTGGACCATCCGGCGGTGGGCCTGTGACACCTTCCGGAGGCTCTCCGTGGCCGCCTCCAGCAACGATCGGTCGATCGCTTCTCCGAGGGCGACCCGGGTCTCCTCGTCGAGCGGTTCGGCCGCCCCGGCTTCGTGCAGGTAGCGGCGAAAGGCCTGCGCCACGGCCCATGCCTCTTCGAGCTGAAGCCCCGAGTGCCAGGCGGGGCGAGGGTCTTCCTCCGCCCCGGCTGGCATCACGCGGACGGACCGTGGAGCCCCGAACAGGTGGATTGCCAGCCCTTCCCCGGCTTCGCGGAACCGCTCCGGGAGAGCGCCGATCAGGTCGTCGAACCGCCGGGTGCGGTCTGAACTCGGAGCCGCACCCGAACCGGACCCGCCGGCGGGTTCGGAGGCGCGCCGTCCGGTTCGTGCCGGGGGGCCGTGTCGGGACGCGGCTTGATCGGACATGCTCAGGACGTGAAGGCTTCTCGGGCCAGGTTGTGCTTGTCCATCAGACGGTACAGCGTCGTACGGTCGATCCCCGCCTGGCG
>NZ_JBZQEK010000129.1:0-1548 GCF_058719085.1 Candidatus Benthicola sp. | reverse complement strand
CGCGGCGCGGGCCATGGGCCTTCCGGCGAGACGCATCATCGTCAGGCACCTCATCCCGGGGGCCCTGTCGCCGGTCCTGGTCACCGGGGCCCTCGCGGTGGCCGCCATGATCGGCGCGGAGGCCGGCCTCTCCTTCCTCGGGCTGGGTATCAGCCCGCCGACGCCGTCCTGGGGGAACATGGTGGCGAGCGGGAAGGACGTGCTGGGAATCGCGTGGTGGATCTCGTTCTTCCCCGGCGCCCTGCTCACCCTCACCCTGGTCGCCTTCAGCCTGGTGGCGGATGGTCTTCGGGATGCGCTGGATCCGAGGGCCATCGACCAGAAGTACGTCTGATGCTGCTGAGCGTCCGGGACCTGACCACCCGCTTTCCAATCCCGGATGGCGAGACTCGCCCGGTGAACGGGGTGTCCTTCGGCGTCGCGGAGGGGGAGACGCTGGGGCTGGTGGGGGAGTCCGGGAGCGGGAAGAGCCTCATGGCTCTGTCCATCCTGGATCTCGTGCCGTCGCCGGGACGAGTGGTGTCCGGCGAGATCGAGCTCGAGGGGGTGGATCTGCGATCGATCTCCGGCGCCGCCATGCGAAAGGTGAGGGGCGGGGCCATCGGGATGGTGTTCCAGGACGCCTCGGAGAGCCTCAATCCGGTGTACCGGGTCGGTGACCAGATCGCGGACGTCGTTCGGCTGCACCGCGGGGTGTCGCGGGAGGACGCCTGGCGCGAGGCGGTGCGGCTGCTCGGCGATGTCGGAATCCCGTCGCCGGAGAAGAGGGCCCGGGCCTATCCGTTCGAGCTGTCCGGGGGTATGCGGCAGCGCGTGCAGATCGCCGTCGCCGTGGGCGGTCGCCCGAAGCTGCTGATCGCCGACGAGCCGACCACGGCGCTCGACGCGACCGTGCAGGCGGAGATCTGCGACCTGCTGGAGCACCTGCAGGGCGAGTTCGGCATGTCGACACTCCTGATCTCTCACGATCTCGCGGTGGTTTCGCGCCTGGCCGACCGGATCATGGTCATGTACGCGGGGCGGATCGTCGAGGTCGGTCACTGGACCGCGATCACCGAGGAGCCGCGGCATCCGTACACGAAGGGGCTGATCGCGGCGATTCCGCACCTCGGAGGGGGTTCGGGGGAACCGCTGGAGGGGATCCCCGGTACGGTGCCCGACCTGGCCGATCTTCCGTCGGGCTGCGCCTTCCATCCGAGATGCTTACTTGCCGGGGAAGACTGCCGCGCGGCCCGTCCTCCGCTAGAGGACGTGGGTGATCGCTTGTGCGCCTGCTTTCGCGTGGGGTCCGGCTCGTGAGCGACGCTCCGGTTCTCGCCCTGCGCGGCCTGTCGAAGACCTTCCCGGCCGGGTCCGGCTGGACACGAGGCCCCGAGGGAACCGAGGCCGTCGCCGGCGTCGATCTGGAGATTCGGCCCGCCGAGACGCTGGGTCTCGTGGGGGAGTCCGGGAGTGGAAAGACGACCCTGGGGCGGTGCATCCTGAGGCTGCTCGAGCCCACGACGGGCAGCATCGAGCTCATGGGCAATGACTTCCTGGCCCTCCGGG
>NZ_JBZQEK010000128.1:0-3111 GCF_058719085.1 Candidatus Benthicola sp. | reverse complement strand
ACTGAGCTATGCCCGCAAAAGCTACCCTGTCGGGGCGTTAGCCCCGACCCGTTTTGCGGCGAAGCCGCGAAACGCACTGAGCTATGCCCGCAAAAGCTACCCTGTCGGGGCGTCAGCCCCGACCCGTTTTGCGGCGCAGCCGCGAAACGCACTGAGCTACGGCCCCAATGCCCCCAAGGAGAATCGAACTCCTATCTCCACCTTGAAAGAGTGGTGTCCTAACCGTTAGACGATGGGGGCGTCTTCGCGTCTCGTGGCCGGCGACGCACCGGCCTCCGGCCCTGCCGCACGTCCGGAGGCGCTTCGTCGTACCGACCCCCGTCGTCCCGGTTCCCCCGACGCGTCCGGCAGGATTCGAACCTGCGACCCTCGGCTTAGAAGGCCGATGCTCTATCCAGGCTGAGCTACGGACGCAAGTCCGACCCGTGGTCGACGACTCGTACATTCCCTCCTGAGGAGCTCGCGATGGGGATTGAACCCATGACCTCATCCTTACCAAGGATGCGCTCTACCACTGAGCTACGCGAGCCGGATTCTCGCCGATTCCCGTCGGACACAGGGGCGGAGGGACTCGAACCCCCAGCCGCCGGTTTTGGAGACCGGTGCTCTACCAGTTGAGCTACGCCCCTTCACCGTTCCGGAGTGGCTGGGGACGGATTTGAACCGCCGACACCCGCGTTTTCAGCGCGGTGCTCTACCAACCTGAGCTACCCAGCCAGGTCCAGCTCCCGCCACCGACTCTCAGCTCCGGGGGGGGGATTCGAACCCCCGACCTAGTGGTTAACAGCCACCCGCTCTGGCCGCTGAGCTACCCCGGAATGATCGACCGTTCCAGAGTCAGATCTCCGCGGTGCCACCGCACCGCGACACGCACATTATCCTGTCAAACAACGCCTGTGCACAAGCAAAAGGCCCCGCCAGCCATGCATCAGCGAACGGGGCTCCAGACCGGCGAAGTAGCGGGGGCGGGATTCGAACCCGCGACCTTCGGGTTATGAGCCCGACGAGCTACCAGACTGCTCCACCCCGCAACGGGACCGACGATCCTACCATCCGCACCCTATGGTGTCAACCTCGCTTGCCGCCCGTTTCGGACGGTGGCTAACCTCGTCGGATGGAAGCTTCGCGGCGTCCCGTCCCGCCGGATCTCGAGCGTGCTCTTAGCGCATTGCTCGGATCAGCAGGGATGATCACGGAACCGGGCCGGATGGTCGTCTACGAGGGGGATGCGCTGACCACGTCTCGGGGCACCCCCACTGCCGTGCTGCTGCCCGGGAGTCGGAGCGAGCTGCGGGAGGCCGTTCGGCTCCTGCACGAGGCGGGACAGGAGTTCGTGCCGCGCGGGTCGGGCACGGGACTCTCGGGCGGATCCGTCGCGCACGACGCGGTCGTTCTCGTCACCACCCGCCTGAACCGGATCCTCGAAGTGGACCCGGAGGACCGCACGGCGCTGGTCGAGCCGGGGGTCCTCACCGCGGCGATCTCTGCTGCCGCGGCCGGCTACGGCCTCAGGTATCTCCCCGATCCCGCGAGCGCCGCGGCATGCACGATCGGCGGCAACGTCGCGATGAACTCGGGCGGCCCCCATTGTCTCAAGCACGGCGTCACGAGTGACCACGTCCTCGGCCTGGAGATCGTGCTTCCGGACGCCTCCCTCGCGTGGGTCTGGCGCGGCCAGGACGGCGGTCTGGATTCCGCGGGCCTGTTCATCGGGTCGGAAGGAACGATCGGTCTCGTGTCCTCCGTGCTCGTGGGGCTCGTCCCCGTGGCGGACTCCACCCGCGCCCTGCTCGCACTGTTCGACGGAGTCGGAAATGCGGGCGCCGCGGTATCCGAAGTCTTCGAGCGGGGACTGGTTCCGGTGGCGCTGGAGCTCATCGACCAGTCGACGATCGAGGTCGTCGAGGCGTCGATCTTCGCAGCGGGCCTGCCGATCGATACGCCGGCGGCGCTCGTGATCGAGTGCGAGGGCGATCCGGAAGACGTGGAGGCGGACCTCGCGGTGGCAGCCGAGGCATGCCGGGCCCACGGGGCGACGGAGGTACGGATCGCGGAGACGGAACAGGAGCGCCTGGCGATCTGGCAGGCGAGAAAGAGAGCCTACGGCGCCCTCGGTCGCGCGGCGCCCGACGTCTTCGTCCAGGACGCGGTCGTTCCGCGCACGGAGCTGGCGCGACTGCTGCCCGAGATCGAGCGGATCGCACGCGATCACCGTCTCCGCCTCGCGAGCTTCTTCCACGCCGGGGACGGAAACCTCCACCCCAACCTCCTGTTCGATCGCCGCGACCCGGACCAGGTCGCGCGTGTCGAACGCGCCGGCGAGAGGATCATGCGGCTGTGCGTGGAGGCCGGCGGAACGATCACGGGAGAGCACGGCGTCGGTTCGGACAAGGTCCAGTACATGTCGCTGATGTACGGTCCGGAGGAGCTGCGGATGATGCACCGACTCCACGATGCGTTCGACCCGGAAGGCACGGCGAATCCTGACAAGCTGCTGCCGCGCCGCGTGTCCACGGAGGAGAAGTAGGTGGACGGGAACGGCCTGTTCGTCGCGACGGACGAGGACGGCCTCGCCGAGCAGCTGCGGATCCTGGCCGACCCGCCGGTCGTCACGGGAACGGACCGGCCGGATCCGGATCCGTGGCTCGCGGAGCGCGCATCTCCTGTGCCTCCGGTCGTCTCCACCGCCGGGCTCGCGGACGTCCACGCGCTCCGGCCCCGGGATCTGACCGTCGAGGTCGGAGCCGGGATGCGCATGGAACGGCTCCGGGAGATCGTGGAAGAGGAACGCCTCTGGGTCCCGACGTCCGGCATCGGAGGCGCCCGATCCGTCGGAGGCTGGGTCGCGGCAGCGACGCCGACGCCGTGGGATGCTGCGTACGGCCCGGTCCGCCGGCAGCTGCTCGGCTGCCGGGTGGTCGCCCCGGACGGGACCCGGCTCTCGTGGGGGCGCGCCGTGATGAAGAACGTGGCTGGCTACGACATGCCCCGGTTGATGGCCGGAAGCCGGGGGCGCCTCGGCGTGATCACCCGGGTGATTCTCCGCCTGTGGCCACGTCCCGAGGCGGTCTCCGCCTGGACGATCCGGGGCGCCGGCAGCCCGGCCGAGTT